>JBKJRK010000488.1:0-4984 GCA_046593135.1 Tepidisphaeraceae bacterium
TAATCCTCGCGCGAGTTCAGGGCCGCTGAAGCGGCTCTGCCGGCTGGCCACCTGAGACAGGACGCGCACGGATTAATCCCGATCCGTACAAGTTCCGCGCGGCGTCAGGTGCGCGCGGTTTGGGACGATAAAGCGTAGGATATCCATATGCTTCCAACGGTCGTCCGCCGTCCAAGGCCTGCCGCCGACATCGCCACGGGTGTAAGGTTGGCACGCATGCACGGAAAGAACATCAGCCCCGCCGCGGTCGCCCGTACGTTGCGACTGGCGAAGGTGCGATACGTTCTCGTCGGCGCCCACGCCGCCAACGGCTATACCGGCCGGCCGCGCACCACTGTTGACGTGGACGTCGTCGTGCAATTCCCCGCCAAAGCCGCAAAGGCAGTCCGGGCGGCATTCCCGCGGCTTAAAATGCTGACGATGCCCTACGTCATCCGTTTCATGGACGGCGATACGGAGGCGATCGACCTGATCAAGCCGATCGGATCGCGGTTGTGGGCTGAACTTCTGAAAACTTCCCGGGAAATTCGCCTTGAGGGTGAGCAGGTTTGCATCCCCCCTCTGGAGGGCGTACTCGCTGCTAAGTTTTCCGCGATGGTCTCGCCTTACCGCCGACTCACCGACAAGCAGCAGGACGCAGCCGATTTCATGCGGATCGTGGACGCCAATGCAGACGTAGACCTTAATATTTTGACGCGTCTGGGTGAGCTGGTTTACGACGGCGGCGGGGATTCCGTGCTTAAACTGCTCACCGACGCCCGCGCCGGACGCCGACTCGAGTTCTAATGTCCGGGGAATTGGCGATCGCCCTCGTCGTGCGGGCAGATGAGCTTCGCCATTGTTAACCCGTTAATTTTAGAGTAGGATAAACGTCTTGTTTGACCTGATCTCGGTGTTGCACAATGCGTGTTCACCGGCGGCAGGTCGCGGGCCCGGCTGCCAGCGGATGGCCGGGAGCCCGTCAGGCCGATTTGACCTGAAAACTCGTGGCAACGTGCGTCCTGAGCGAGGACGGGCCGCGGGAGTTACGAAATGAACGTGGTTTTCTCGCCCGCCGTAGCCAGCCTCTTCCCAGCCGTTGCCGACGGCGCCTTCTGTTTCGAGGGCGCTTGCCTGCTCAGTTGGGCTTGGTCGATCGTTGCGCTGACATTGCTGTCGGCGTGGGTCGTCCGGCGCTGGCATTCGGGAGACGACATCGCCGCCCGGCTCGCGCCGTCGGCACCGCTGACCCCGGCACTCCTGCCGCGCGTCGCCGGGATCGTTTCCCAAGCCCGGCGGTCGCCGGTTCGGCCCAGGGCCGACCTTGCTTCTTCCGGGCACGCCCTGCGGGCTCCCCCTACCACTGACATGGCCACCGCACCGGTGCAGAACCGGGCCGCCGGCCGATCGTTTCCCTCGCTTCGCCCATCGCGCTCAACCGGAACCCCGGCAGTGCTGGAATCTTCCAGCGCGCCGCCGGGCCAATACTCTCCGGTTTGACGACACCTGCCACGCGCCCGTGTCCGGGCGCCTGGTCAGACCCGCCTTGCCCGAATCCGCCTCATTCAAGTGGACGGTCGTTCGTCCGCGCCCCTCGGCGCGGCCGCCGAGCGTCGGAAAGGGGACAGACACCATGGGTGACATCGTCATCGGTTTGTTCATCGGATTGGTTTTGGGCGGCGGGGCGGTTTTCGCTTACGTCCAATTTTCGGCCCGCAACGTACTGACCCGCGCCCGCCAGGAGGCGGAACTGTCGCGAGAAAACGCACTGAAGGAAGCGCAGAACAAGGCCAAGGAGATCGAGCTTTCCGCCAAGCAACAGCAGATTAAGGAACACGCGGCGTTCGAAAAGGAAAACCAGGCCGCCTTGCGGAAGCTGGAAGAACACGACCTGCGACTCGCGAAGCGAGAAGACATTCTCGACAAGAAGCTCGACACGCTCTCGGTGAAGGAAAAGCAGCTCGACGAGATCGAGCGTCGCGTCACCGCGCGCGAAAAGAGTGTGGTCCAGAAAGACGACCAGCTCACCAAGGCCCTCGCCGAGCAGCGCGAAAGGTTACTGCAACTGGCCGGCATGTCGCCCGAGCAGGCCAAGGAATTGCTGCTGGCCCGCATCGAGCAGGAATGCCGCCAGGACGCCGGGGCGCTGATCCAGCGCATCACCGAGCAGGCCCAGGAAGAGGCCAAGGACAAGAGCCGCCAGATCATCATCCAGGCGATCCAGCGTTACGCCGCCGAGCAGACGAGCGATCACACCGTCAGCACGGTGGCGATCCCCAGCGACGACATGAAAGGCCGGGTCATCGGCCGCGAAGGGCGGAACATCCGCAGCTTCGAGAAGACGACCGGCGTCGACGTCATCATCGACGACACGCCGGGCGTTGTGGTTGTCAGTTGCTTCGATCCGGTTCGGCGTGAAGTCGCCCGCATGAGCCTCGAACGGCTCGTGCAGGACGGGCGCATTCACCCCGCCCGCATCGAAGAAGTCTTCGCCGCCACCAGCAAGGAGATGGAGGAGGAGCTGCTCAAGATCGGCAAGGAAGCGGTGCAGGAAGCCAACCTCCCGAACATCGCCAAGCCGATCATCCCGATGCTCGGCCGGCTGGGTTTCCGCACGAGCTACGGACAGAACGTGCTGAAGCACAGCCTCGAAGTCGCGTACATTGCCCAAGTGATGGCCGACGAACTGGGCCTCGACGGCCAGCTCGCCCGCCGCTGCGGCTTGCTGCACGACATCGGCAAGGCGATGGACCACGAGACGGAAGGCGGGCACCCGCAGATCGGCATGGAATTCCTCCGCCGGTTCAACGAGCCCGAAGCGGTTCTGAACGCCGCCCTCGCGCACCACGGCGACGTGCCGCCCAGCACGCCCTACACCCCGCTCATCATGGCCGCCGACGCCATCAGCGCCAGCCGCCCCGGCGCCCGGCGTGAGAGCCTTGAGCGTTACGTGAAACGGCTCCGCGACCTGGAAGACCTCGCCATGACGTTCGAAGGCGTCCGCCAGGCCTACGCCATCCAGGCCGGCCGCGAAGTGCGGGTTATCGTCGACGCCAAGCTGCTCGACGACCGCACGAGCGCCAAAGTCGCCCGCGACATCGCCAAGAAGATCGAGAGCGAGATGCAGTACCCCGGCGAGATCAAGGTAACGGTCATGCGCGAGGTGCGCAGCGTGGAATACGCGAGGTAGAATGTAATGGCAGGTCAGGTGAACGTTTCACACCAGCGGAGGTGCTCATGCGGCTCAAAGTGATCGTTCGGCCCGGCGAAGACACCGGTTTTATCGCGTCCGTGCCCGCGTTGCGCGGATGCTGGTCGCAAGGGCCGACGCGAGCCGAAGTGCTGGCCAATGTTCGCGAAGCGATCGAAGGCTGGCTCGAAGTTGAACAGGATAAAGCCGAGAAAGGCCTGACGTCGGGAGAGGTAGAACTTTTAAACGTCTGACGATTTTCCAGGCCATGCCGCAACTGCCAGTCATCAGTGGTCGCCAAGCTCGACGTGCGTTCGAACGAGCCGGATGGCAGTTCGAGCGTCAGCGCAGCAGTCATATTGATTTTGGTTAAGCCGGGCCAGATGTTTAATCTCAGCATTCCAGACCACCGAGAGCTCGATCGGGGTCTTTTGCGCGGACTTATTCGCGATGCCGGTATAACAGTCGAGCAGTTCATCGGGTTCTTGGATTAGACGGAACCCCTCTCAAGGAAGATTCTCAAACATGCCAAATCTCACAGTCGAAGACGTTGGAACGTTTGAAGTGCCGCAAGGCAAGCGGCTCGTCAACGCGCTCGCGGACGAAGCGAAGATCGACCAGCTTCATGCCTGCGGTGGAAACGCCCGATGCACGACGTGCCGTGTGCAGTTTGTTGAAGGCGAACCCGCGAAGATCACGCAGGCGGAGAAAGAACTGCTCGCGGCGCGCGGACTGACCGTCCATGCGGGCTTACGCCTGAGTTGCCAGATCGTGTGCGACCACGACATGACGGTGAAGGCCATCAGTCGCCTTGCGGGTAGCGGTCGTGTGGACGCCGGCAAACGCCCGACGGACGACGTGCAGCCGCCGCCGGTGTGGGGCGAGAAATAATGCGGCCGATCCGCGGATGGCTATCCCGGGGCTTTTTTGTTTTAGATGGGCGACTCATTCGTAATGCTCCTTTTGAAAAGATGTTAAAGAATGCGTTGTCATGTCGGCTCATGTCTGGTTGCCTGAGACTTCGCT
Source organism: Tepidisphaeraceae bacterium (assembly GCA_046593135.1). Lineage (GTDB taxonomy): Bacteria > Planctomycetota > Phycisphaerae > Tepidisphaerales > Tepidisphaeraceae > JBKJRK01. The sequence continues at coordinate 4,196 of JBKJRK010000488.1, forward strand.
AGATTTCTCGTTCTTGTTTGTGCAGGCGAGCATGCGCGTAAAATCAACGGCAACCATACCTGCTAGCAGGTCCTCCTTTCCGGCGTGGTAATAAGTCATCACGATGTCGAGGCTGGAATGGCCCATGAACTTCATGACGATGAACGGCGACACGTTCTGATTTGCAAGGAACGAGCAGAAAGCATGGCGTAGCGTGTGCACAGTGCCGTGGGTGATCCCCTTCGATTTCAGAATGGCCTTTAGTGCCTTCCAGATCCTGCCCTTCTTGAACTGGCCGGGGCGCTTACCGCATGTATCCGGGGCGTGGAATAGCCATGGACCGGGCGAACGCAGTGCGTTCTTCACGATGTCCACTGCTAGCGGTGCGAGCGGCACAATTCGCTCGTTTCCGTGCTTGGGTTTCCAGACGAAGCTCGTGAAGGGGCACTTCTTCTCGCGCACGTAAATGAATCGCATATCCGGATCAACGTCGTCTTTCATTAGCCAGCAGAGTTCGTCGTTGCGGAGGCCGGTGAGACGGAAGAAATTGAACACGTCGTCAAACGGATGGTCAGCAGCGCCGAGAATCGCTGCCAACTCATCCGCCGTAAAAGGCTCGGGCTTGGTCTTGCTTACCGGCGGCAGGCGGTAACCCGGCGCAGGGTCCTGCGGCACAAGACGTCGTTGTTGCGACCATTTAATCAACTGCCGGACAGTCTTCATCTTCGAACGAATCGTGCGGGGACGATTAGGACCAGACCTAATCCGCTTGTGCGACTTGTCCTTTTTGAGATAGTCCCGAATCCGAGG
>JBKJRK010000519.1:0-4485 GCA_046593135.1 Tepidisphaeraceae bacterium
GGCCGCGCCGTCGCCGAGCCGCGCGGTCCCCGCGATGCGGGAAAGGGGGTCGATGCCGACCGGCGGGCGCGGGATCGGCGGCGCGAGCAGCTCGAGCACCCGGGCGACGGCGAGGTCGGCGTCGTCAACGACGAAGGTTACGCCAAGGTAGCCCGGCGGCAGCGTTACCTTGCGGTGGATGATCGCCCCGAGCGCGCGGGACGAGGGAAGCTGCCGGCCGTAGGTGTCGGAGTTGACGAAGGTGAGTTCGTCGGGGCCGGCTTCCTCGAGGGTGGCGACGCCGCGGACGTTCCGATCGGCGCCGGCGGGCGCGGGCGTTCCCAGCAGGGCGGCGATGTCGGCGAGCGTGGGCATGCGGGTCGCGCGTACGGGTGGCGGAAGAATGCGCGGCCGGGCGTCGAAACGAACCGGCCGCGCGATGTCCTTGCGGGCAGCCCTGTTACTGCTTCGGCGCCGCCGGCTTCGGGGCCGGAGCGGGAGCCGGCGCAGGCGCCGGTTTGGCGGCGGGGGCGGCCGGGGCGGCGCCGCCGCTCTTCAGCTTGGAATCCATCAAAGCAATGACAGTGTCGCTGATGTCGGCCTTCGGCGAAACGTACAGCACGTTGCGCGAGTTGATCAGGGCGCGGACCTGGTCGATGTTGAGCTGTTCGATGTTCTCCGCCAAGTCCGGCCGCTGGTCGGCGACCACAATGTCATAGCCGTCCCGTTTGGCCACCTCGGCGACTGCCTGCTCGATGTGGTCGAATAGGACCTTCAATTGCTTCTTCTGATTTCGCTCGGCTTTGGCTTTGGTCGATTGTCCCCAAAGTTGGAATTCCAGGGCGGCGTCCATCAACTTGTTGTTCAACTCGTCCCATTGCGGGGTATCGGCCTTCAGTTGGTTGCGCTGGTTCTGGAGCTTTTGAAGCTCCTCGCGCTTTTCTTTTTCCAAGGCGGTGAGGCGGACGCGCTCGCCCTCAAGGCTCTCCTTGAGGTTCTTCGTCTCCTGCATTTCGTTGAAGATGCGGGAAGGGTTTACCGCCGCGATGCGGGTGCCCTTCTCCTGCGCGAAAGCGGAGGGGACGGCGAAGCAGAGCAACGCGAGCGGGATGAGGCGATTGAATTTCATGGCAGTTTCCTCTGATGCTATTGCGTAAATCCGAACGAGAAGCTGATGAGCTGGGTCTCGTCTTCTTCATCTTTCGTAAGGGGCACGGCGAAGTCCACCGCCAGCGGCGCTTGACCCAGAAACGGGAGCACGAGGCGAATGCCCGCCCCTACGCTGGTACGGATTGTACCGACCTCGAAGTCCTGCTCAATAGTACCGAAGTCGGAGAACACGACGCCCCGCAGGCTCTCCCCGACAACGGGGAAATTGAGTTCGACGCTTCCCGTGGCGAGGAAGTCGCCGCCGACGGCGTCGTCTTCGATTCCGGAGCGGGGGCTGATGCCTCGAAACTGGAACCCGCGCACGCTCCCAAGCCCGCCGCCGTAGAACCGTTCGAAGAAGACCGAATCGCCCGTGATGTACCCGAGGTTGCCGTGCAGGCCGAGGACGGTCTTTCGGTCGGTGAGATCTTCGGTGAGGGTGTAGTAGGTGTCGTACCCGAAGTTGAAGCGTTGGAAGCTGTAGTCGCCGCCGAGCAGCCCGTACCCGTCGACCCCGGCGGTCAAGACCGAGCCCTGGGAGGGGAGGAAGCCCGGGTTGACGGTGTCGCGGCGGACGTTGACGCCGACGCTGGTGAGCGTGTTGTTGCCTTCTTCCTTCAAAATTTCGATCGCGCGCAGCTCGTCGGAGTCGACGTTGTCGATCTTTACATTTTCGCCGCGGAGGGTGACGCTGCCGGTCCAGATGTAATCGAACCGTTTTCCAAACGTGATCCTGCCGCCGCCGCGTCCGTCGTCGTAGTCTTCGCGCTGGCGGTCGCGGAGGTACGCCTCGCCGGTAAAGCTGTACGGAAGGTCGAACAGATAGGGCTCGGTGAAGCGGATGCTGGCGTTGCTCTGTTCCGTGCCCGGCTCGAGGCTGATGCGCAGGTCCTGGCCGGCGCCGGTGAACGCGCGGTCGCTGAAGACGTCGCCGGGGCTGTTGGGGAAATTGAACAGGTCGAAGTTCTTCTGCTGGTACGTGATGTTCCCGCCGACGCCGCCGTTGCTGTTGATTCCGGCGCCGAAGTTAAAGCTCGCCGTTTTCGACTCGCTCACCTCGACAAGCAAGTCACGGTAGTTCGGGTCTTCGCCGATGGGAGTGACGGCCGCCTGGTCGAAGTAGGGCGTCGCGCGGATGCGGTCGTTCGCGTCCTGCACGCCGCCGGCGTTGTACAGGTCGCCGGGCGAGAATCGCATCTCGCGGAGGACCAGCTTCTCCTGGGACTTGCTGTTGCCCTTCACCAAAATCCGGCCCACGCGGAAGGGTTTGCCTTCGCGAATCGTATAAACCAGCTCGATCTTGCCTTCCTCGCGGCGATAGACGGGCTTGGCGTCAACGCGGAGGTAGTCCGGGTCGGCGGAGCCCGGCTGGTAGATAAACCCGAACGGGCTATACGCCCGAACGATTTCCCGCACGTCGCGCTGGAGAGTCGTCGCATCGTACGGCCGGCCCTCCGAAAGCTTCAGGCACGCGCGAAGCTGGTCCTCGCTCAGCTTTGCGTTGCCCTCAAAGCTGACCTTCTCTACCGTGTACCGCTGCCCCTCCTCGATCACGAAGTCGATCTGCAACTCGCGCATGTCCGGCGAATACACCAGCTTCCGGCCGACGCGTGCGTCGAAGAATCCCTTGGATTCATAAAACCGGCGGAGCGCGGCGACGTCCTCTTCGACCTGTTGCGGGTCGTAGCGCCCGTTGCGGAAGACAAATACCCACGACGCCGAGCGAATCTGTTTCTTAAGTTGGCTTTCGCCGAAAGAGTTGTTGCCGCGGAAGTCGACGTTGCGGATGCGGACGTTCGGGCCTTCAACGATCTGGAAGATCACGCCGCCGCGTTCCTGAAGGGCGGCCTGGTCGACCGTGACGCGGGCAAAGGGGTAATTGCGATTGCGGTACAAATCTTCGATCGCGTTGCGGGCGATCGATATGCGGAACGGGTCGATCGACTCGCCGACGCGGACGTCGACGATTCCGAGCAGCGTGGACGTATCGACTTTCTTATTGCCCTGGAAGCTGATCTCTTTGACCTGGCGCTGCTCCGTGACGACGAAGACGACGTTCACGCCCGTCGCCGTCGGCTCGACACGGGCTTCGACGTTGGAGAATTTCCGCAAGTTGTAAATACGCTGGTAGTCCTCCTCGACCGTCGCGGGGTCGAGGCGGTCGCCGACTTTGGTGCGGATGGCGTTGCGGATGACGGCCGCGGAAACCTGCGAATTGCCGAGGACGCGAACTTCCTCAACGACCTTGCCTTGAAGTGCCGGCGCCGCGGTCACCCGGCTCGGCCGGGGCCGGGAGGTCGGTTCGCTTTGGTCCTGGGCGTGCGTGTCGGCGACACACGTCAGGCCGAGGCTTAGCGCGAGCAGAGGCGCGATCGCTTTCCGCAGCGCGGGCTGTAGCAGATCGTGCCGTTTCAATCCCAAGCAAGCTTCCCGTTTGAGGTCCGCCGCGAACGTCAGCTCCACGCGCCACCCGACGGCGCTCTTCCGCGCGTGCGAAAAGTCCGTCCGTCGCCGGTGCGACCGATGTCCGAACCGATGGCGGGAAGTGTATCGGCAGTAGGTTGGATGTCAAAATGGCGAGGAATGCCAGTGGCAGGGGGGCGATAGGTCGCTCACGCGATGTGCGCCTTCTTTTTTCGTCCGCTGAGATAGCTTTCCATGATGCAGTTCGAGAGCTCGCCGCTGCTGGTGTAGAAGGCAACGCCCTTCGTCAGCTTTGTAAGTTGGTCGACGAAGCCGACCCAGTCCATGCCCCAGTAGTCTTCGATCAGCGCGAACGTGCTGATTCGACACCCCTCCCTCACCGCGGTGACCGCTTCCTTGAGCGTCGCCACTGTGCTCCGCGGGTCCGGCGGATACAGGAGATGAACAAAGTCTCCTTCAACGTGCGCCGTGGGCTGGCCGTCGGTCACGATGAATATCTGCTTATTCTCGCTGGTTCGCTTGCGAAGGATCCGGCGGGCGAGTTGGAGCCCCATGTGAAGGTTCGTGAAGTGTTGCGGCGCCTTGTCCAACTGGTCGACGTGCACACGCAAACGAACCTGGTAGTCGTATACCGTCACCGGCTTGGGCATCATCAGGGGCAGGGCGATTTCAGGAATCTTGGCCGCGCCGGAGTAGAAGCCGACGAAGTCGATCGAATCCTGTGGAAACTGCCCGCGCACGAGAGCCTGCATCGCGAGGGCAACTTTTTTTGCCGAGAGAAATCGTCCGTATCGCATCATCGACCCGCTCATGTCGAGCAGGACGACGGTGGAGCAACTGGTGACGCCTTCGTGAAGGTGCAATTCGAAGTCACGCTCGTTAAATCGAATAGTCGCCGGTGGCCGGTGGTCAGTGGCCGGTGCAGGCGCCTTC
>JBKJRK010000085.1:0-9911 GCA_046593135.1 Tepidisphaeraceae bacterium
GGTCGATCTTCGGCAACGACTGCGGCTCAGTCATCGCCACGGTGAGCGTCCCGTGAACCTTGAACATCGGCACGGCCAACAATCGCTCGGCTTCCTCGGCGCCGACCAGCTTGAAGACGGTGGGGTCGATCAGACCGTGGCGCAGCTGGCAGCCGCGGACGCTCAGGCAGCGGCCGAGAACCTGCACGAGCGTGGCGCTGTTGATGACCCCTTGGTCGACGAGCATTTCCCCCAGCGGACGGCCGCTGGTTTGTTGCTCGATGAGGGCCCGTTTGAGCTGTTCCTCGGTGAGGATGCCCTCATGGACGAGCGCTTCGCCGAAGCGGAGCTTCTTCGGTTGGTTTGAAGTGCCCGGCGTCACAGGAAGCTCCTCACGGCGGTATTGGTGTCTTCGAAGTGGTCGAACATGGTGGCCAAGTCAGTGAGTTCGAGGACTTCGCGGACTGTCTTGTTCGGAGAACACAGCCGCAGCGCCTGCCCGCTTCGGCTCATTTCCTCCGTCACCTCCACCAGCGCTTCCAGGCCCTTGCTGTCGAGGTAAGGGACTGCCGACATGTCCACCACGAACCGCCCAAGGCTGCCGCCCAGTGTGGTCATCAGCTTCTGCTTCAGCGCAACGGCATCGGCCTCGAGGATCGGGCCCTCGGGCTTCAACACGGTCACGGCACCGGACTTTTGCTCGCTGATTCGCATATCAGTGGTCAGTGGTCAGTAGTCAGTAGTCAGTAGTCAGTAGTCAGTAGTCAGTAGTCAGTAGCTCCCGGCCAATGGACACCGACCACTGCCCACTGCTCTTAGGCCGCCTCCGAAATTACGGGCAGCGTGAGCGTGAACGTGCTGCCTTGGTTGAGCTGGGATTCTACGCTGATGTCGCCGCCGTGGAGGCGAACGACTTCGCGGGCGATCGACAGGCCGAGTCCCGTGCCTGTGATCTTTCCGACGCGCGGGTCCTTCGCGCGGTAAAACCGCTCGAACAACCGGGCGGCGTCTTCCTGGCTGATGCCGATGCCGGAGTCCTGCACTTCGACAATGAGGTTCTTGCCCGCGCTGCTCACGTTGACGCCGATGTTGCCGCCGGTCGGCGTATATTTCAGCGCGTTGCCCACGAGGTTGTGCAGCGCCATCAGGATCTTGTCGCGGTCGCCCTTCACTTGCGGAAACTTCGGCGAAAGACAAGCAACTCTCGCTGTCGTTCAACCTTCCGCCGAAGTTTCCGCAAGTGAAGGGCGACCGCGAGAGTTGCTTGTCTTTCGCCTGCGGCGCGTAGTCGGCCTGGAGGTCTTCGAACACGGTTTCCAGACGGACGTCGTCGTGCCGGACCTTAAACGAGCCGGCTTCGATCTCGGCGACCGAGAGCATTTCTCCGACGATACGTTCGAGCCGGCGTGTTTCGCCGTTGATGACGTTCAGGCACTTCGACCGTGTGGCCGGGTCGTGCTCGCCTTCGTCAATGGCAGTTTCGACGTACAGGCGGATGTTCGTTAACGGCGTGCGCAGCTCGTGGGTCGCCTGGGCGACAAAAGCGTGCCGCGCTTCTTCGGCGACCTTCTGTTGCGTGATGTCTTCAATCGTGATCATCGCGGCGGCGGCGTCGTCACGCCGCACCGGGCGGACGCTGAACCGCAGTACGCCGGCGCCTTCGCCTTCGTCTTTCCGCTCGATGTCGTGCACTGTCCGGCGGCGTCCGGCGCCCCCGACGATCTCCCGCACAGATTCCAGGATCGGAACAACTTGGAGGAACCGGGAAATGTCCGAGCCGACCAGCTCTTCCCGCTTACACCGCAGGAAAACCGCTGCCGCTCCGTTGGCGTAGCCGACCCGCTTTTTATCGTCGACGAGCACGAGCCCCTGGCTCATCGCGTCGCACGCGGCGCTCAGGTCGCCCTTCGTCTGGCCGTGATTGCCGAGCGTCTCGCGGGCGCGCTCGACGACGCCTTGCTTGCGAAACTTCTCGCGCTCGTTAACGAGGTTGTTCCACGTTTTGGCTTCGTTGCCGAGGGTTTCGGAGACGCAAAGGCCCGTCGGCGCGGTTTCCCCGGATTCCATTGCGATCAGGGCTTCGCGGATCGCCCCGCCGGCGCGGATGCGGGTCCGCATCATACGATACGTCAACAGCAGCCCGACCATCGCAGCCGCGCCGATCGCCCCGACGCCGGCCGTCGCTTCCCATTGGGCCCGACCCCCTTCGGCCAAGGGGGCAACCACGTCCAGCGCGGCTTCGCCGCGGCCGCGGACGTTGATGGGGAACGTCGCCGCGAACGATCCGTCCGGCGCATCTGTTGTGGCGACGTCGTCGAGCGGGCGGCGGCCGGACCAGGTTTCGGGGAGCTGGTGGGTTGTGATCTGAGACGAATCGGACGCCGCGATGATCTGCCCGTCGGCGAGCACGATGCGGCACTGAGTAAGGTTGTACGACGCCCCGGCCTCCGCGATCGTACGCCGGACGGCGGAAAGCTCGCCGGCGGACAGCAGGCTCTCGGCGTTCTGCGAGAGCAGATCACCCACCGTGCGGAGATGTTCCGCCCGGGCCGCGACGGTCGTCGCGTTCTGCGTGTGCTGAACCCACCACGCCGACGCGGCAACGGCGCAGAACAGAATCGCCGCCAACGCCACGCCCACCGCCGCAACGGTGGACTCGCCGCGCAGCAGCAGGCGGTTCCTGCGGCCTTTGGTTGTCACAGTCGGAGACTGTTCCATCCGTGTAATCCTCCCGACACTCACATTCCATCCCAACCTCGGAGCTATCGGCAGTTGACGGCGGCACTTGACCCGAAGGCGCCGGGAACGCGGAATTTTCGGGTTATTTGCATCAATTGGTGCCGCGGGTTGCCCCACAGTCCGCGAGTGCTACGATCGGAGGACCATGCGTATCGGCCCGATAAATCTGCCGTCGCCGCTTTGCCAGGCGGGTCTTGCGGGGTACAGCGACCGGGCCATGCGCCTCGTCGCCCGGCGGCGCGGGTGTCCGTACGCCGTCACGGAGGCGCTTCTCGATGTGATCCTCGTCAACGGCGGCGAAGGTCTGCGCAAGAGCATCGACATCGACGACGAGGACCATCCCGTGGCCGGGCAGATCATGGGGAGCGAGCCCGAAACGATGGCCCGCGCGGCGCAAATCCTGCATCGTGCCGGCTATGACGTGATTGATCTGAACTTCGCCTGCCCGGTCAAGAAAATTAAGAATAAAGCCCGCGGCGGGCACATGTTGCGGGACGTGCCGCGGGCCGTGGCGATCCTGAAAGCCGTGCGCGACGTTATTCCGGCGGAAGTGCCGATTACCATGAGCATCCGCCGGGGGTTCGACGACTCGCCGGAGTCGGCCGAGCGGTTTTATGAAGTGATCGAAGCGGCGTGGCAGCAGGGCTGTTCGGCTGTGCGGGTGCACGCCCGAACGGTCGAGCAAAAATACGTCGGCCTGAGCCAATGGTCGTTTCTTGCCGATCTGAAACGCCGATACCCGGATCGGACGATCCTCGGAAGCGGCGACTTGTTCACGGCGGAAGACGTCGTGCGGATGTTGCGGGAAACGGGCGTGGATTGCGCGTGGGTCGCGCGCGGGGCGATCGGGAATCCGTGGATCTTTGACCACGCCCGCCAGCTTCTGAGCGATCCGGCTGCCGTCCTCTCGCCGCCGACGGTCGGCGACCAGCGCGGGGCGCTGGAAGAGCATTTCGCCAGCGCCATGCAAATCCACGGCGAACAACTCGCCGGCCGTCGGATGCGGAAGATGGGGATCAAATACAGCCGGTTCCATCCGGACGGCGATTTGGTGAAGAAGGACTTCATCGCCGTCCACAGCCTGCGCGATTGGAGCAATGTTCTGGACCGGTGGTATTCGACCAATGCCCCCGGCATTTGGCCGGATGCGAAAGCCGCGGACGAAGTGAATACGGCGGCGGACGTTCAGTCGTGCGAGGTAGGGTGAGGGTCAAAGGTCGCCGCCGACGGAATGCGCAGTGCCCTTTCTCCGCGCCTTGAGGAACGCCTCCACAGCCGCAAAGATGAATCGCTGAACAAACGAATGGATTTCCTCCGGAATTGGCAGGAACTTCAAAAAACCATCGGTGAACTCGATCAGCCGATTCGTGTCGAGCTTGAGATACTCTTCGACCGTCCAATCCCCCTGATGGGGTAAGAGCAGACCGGCCAGCTCCCACGTAGGTCGACGTTCTCGGGTCGTTAACGCCATAGGGAAAACTCCCTCCGTATTGTATCGTCATGCACCGGCCATGCACGCGAAAACCCCACCCCGCAACCGTCTCGCCAAGGTTTTGCCTGAAGAATGGCGCATGTTCCTCGTCGCCCACGGCGTGCCCAAGCGGAAGTACACCGCGGTCTTGAAAGCCACGCTAGTTGGGGGACGGGTGATCGAGGAATTGATCGTGGAGCAGGGGTGGATCATCGCGCTCGACAAGTCGGGACTTGTCGGCAACGCCGAGCAACGGATTGACTTCGACCCGCGCATGATCGACGACATCCAGATTATCCAGGTGGCATAGGAATTGGCGCACGAACTCGCGGTCGGTCCGAGCGAAAAGGCGGCGCGCAGTCGCTGAAGGTCGGTAGTGCGTGTTGAAGAATCGACCGTGCCGCGGCTCAGCCGCCGGTGCGGCGGGGGACGCCGGTGCGGTTCACGTCGGCGCCGAAGGTCTGGTTGCGGCCGCCCATTTGCTTGGGTCCGCCGGTCTGTTGGGCGAATTTCTTATTCCCGCCCCCGGAGCCGATGAAGCTTCCCAGGCTGCCGCCGGACGGCTTGTTAAGGCTGTCCTTGAAGTTCTTGAAGGACGAGCTTTCCGCCGGTTGGCCGGAACCTTGGCCGGCCGCACCAGCGCGCCCCGCCGCCCCGCGGTTGGCGACCATCGCCGCTGCCGACTGCGCGGCAAGCCCGGTGTCGATGAGCGGCGATTGGGGCGTGACGGCCGGTTTGTTCGACTTCGAGGCCTTGGTCGCCGCAGGCTTAGCAGCGGCGGCTTTCGCCGCTACGGGTTTAGCGGCCGCGGGCTTCTTGGCGGGGGCCTTCTTCGGGGCGGGGGTTACGGATGATTCGGATTTCTTCGTCTTGGCCATGGGAGCGGGTCCTTTGTCGTTTCGCTGAATTCTATGTCCCAACCGCCGTACCGCAACCGGCACGGGTGGAATCGGCGAAATTCTGCTTGCCATCCGCCCGGGCGTCAGAATGATAAACAATGCCATGAACGAAGACGATCCCGTCCGCGACCCCGGTGGCAGCGTAGACGGCCGACCGCCAGGCGCCCCCGAGTCGGCGGACGACCCCATGGGCCCGCCCAAGGAGCCGTGCGAGTGCTGGTGCATGCACTGCAACCGCACCTTCATGAGCACGGAAATGTGGTTCCAGCGCGTCGTCGGCGACCCTCAGGGCTTCAAAGGTTTCTGGATGTGTCCCACCCCCAACTGTGGCGGGGCGGGATTTTGCTTCGACGTCTTTCCCACCGATCCCGATCATCCCGCGAACGAAGGCTGGCATTCAACCGACGACGAGGTCGAAGGTGAATACGACCCCGAATCTGACCTCGATCTCATTGAGGCCGACGCGATCTCCGCGGACTCGTCAGACACCGCCTGGGACCCCGACGAAGCAAATTGGAAGGAGCTTGACGACGAAGTTGACGACGACGAAGACATCGAAGGCGAGGAATGGAAGCTCGGCCTCGCGCCCGGCGAGCGGCCGCCCGAGCCGGAGTGGGTCGAGCAAGACCGCCGCGAACGCGAGGAGGAGGAAAAGCAGTACGACGAGCCGGATCGGAGGCCCCGAGAGCTGGATTGGAGCGACCGGGACGAGCCGCGGCCGGTAAATCGGCCGCGGGGCGACGACTGGCGCGAAGACGACATCCCGTTCTGAAACTTGGCCAGAGTTGAACGGCGCTGTGTCCCGGCCGCGCCTTGGCAGCGACTCGGACGCATGATAGGGATCGGGATTTAATCCCTGCGCGTCACGGTCTCAATTTCCCAGCCGGCGGGGCCGCTTCAGCGGCCCTGAACTCGCGCGAGGATTAATCACGGTCCGCATGAAATGCAGAGTTAAGTGGCCGTCTTACCGCGTTGTCGTGTGAAGAAGCGGATGGCGATGTTGAGGACGAAAATCAGCGCAATCAAGACGAGGATGCCGGCCCATGCCTGCTTCTTCTGCTCGGGATAAGGCCCGGTGGCGTAAGTGTAAATCTGGACCGTAAGGGACGGGAACGGCTGGTTCGGATCGGTTGTCATCAGCCGGCTGCCCAGGGCGGTGAACAGCAGGGGGGCGGTTTCGCCGGCGACGCGGGCAATGGCAAGCATGACGCCGGTCACGATGCTTCCCGTCGCCGACGGAATGACGACGCGCAGGATTGTGCGGGCCTTCGTCGCGCCCAGCGCAATCGACGCCTCGCGGTAGCTGCCCGGAACGAGGCGGAGCATTTCCTCGGTCGTGCGCGTGACGATCGGGATCATGATGAATGCCAACGCCAAGGCTCCCGCCCAGCCGTTGTAGGTGCCGAGGGGGACGACGAGCAACTCATAGCCCAGAATGCCGACGACGATGCTCGGTACGCCCGCCAGCACGTCGGAGATGAATCGCACCGGCGTCGCCAGCCAGCTTTCAGCCTCATATTCCGCAAGATAAATCGCCGCCAGCATGCCGATCGGGATGCCGACCAAGCTGGCCAGGCCGACGAGCACCGCCGTGCCGGCGATGGCGTGCTTCATGCCGCCGATGTTGCCCGTCGCTTCCCCCGTCGGTGTCTTCGTGAAAAAATCGACGCTCAGTGACGCGGCGCCGATCGAGATGAGATACCCGGTGACCAGCGCCAACAGCGCCAGGATCGCGGCCGTGAACATCACGCAGGCCACAAACATCGTGCGGCTCTTGAACCGGTCGACCGCGTTGTGAAGGGTAGGCGACATGAGTGTTGAGTACTGAGGACTGAGTGAAAAGACGGTTGAGCGTTTAGCTCAGTACTCAGTCCTCGTCACTTCTTTAATGCGCCGCGGCCGTGCGGGCGTTGCCGCCGACGACGAGCCAGCGGGCGACGACGTTCAAAACCAGCGACATCGCCAGCAGCACCAACGCCACTTCGATGAGCGACGATCGGTGCATTTCGTTCGTCACTTCGGCAAACTCGTTGGCCAGCAGGGACGACATCGTCTGCGCCGGCGCCAGCGGGGACGCTGCGATCTGGTTCTTGTTGCCGATGACCATCGTGACGGCCATCGTTTCGCCGGCGGCGCGGGCCAGACCGAGCATGATCGCGCCGAACAAACCGGCCCGGCTGTACTTCAGCATTTCCTTCGAGCTTTGCCACCAGGTCGCCCCCAGCGCCGTCGTGCCTTCGACTTGCGCCCGCGGCACGCCGCGAAGTACGTCGCGGCTGATGGCGGTGACGATCGGGACAATCATGATGCCGAGGATCAACCCCCCGGCCAGCATGTCGCGCCCGGTCAGCGGGAGCGAAATGATCCGCTCCTTCCCGGCTGATTCTACCGTTTGCTGGAACAGCCAGCCGAAACCAGGCACGCCGCCAAGTGTCGAGTGCAGAAATGGTTCAACGCTCGATTGAAGGAACGGCGTCAAAATGAACAGACCCCACAGCCCGTAAGCGATGCTGGGGATGGCGGCAAGAAACTCAACGAGGAAGGAAACCGACGTCGTCAAGTTGGGCACGAAGCGGACGAGCGTCAACGACGTCGCAAGTGCCACCGCCCCGGCGATGAGAAATGCGAGCGGACTGTACTCCCCCAACCACGCGCCCATCACGAACACGCCCGCGCCGACGGCGGCGTAGGCGATCGTCGAAACCAGGCGGGGCAGGTCGGGCGAGATGCGAATAAGGAAAAGCGCCGCCCCGAGGCTAAGCGGAACGGCAAAGACGAGGGCGATGATCGAGCTGACGGCCGTGCCGTAGATGACGTTCGCCGCGCCGAACACGGGCGGAAGGATCTCGGTCACGGGCTCGTCAAACGCGTCGAGCACACGTTTGCCCTGCGCGTCGCGCAGCGGCCGTTCAATTTCGTTCGGCCGCCACTGGGTGCTGGTCACGAAGCCCCACCCGTACTCGCGGATGCTCGGCATCGCCGCCTTTACCAGCACGGCGACCAGCCCGGCGAGCATGAGCAAGATAACGAGGGCGGCGCCGCCGGTCAGGAGCCGGAGCATCAAGTCGGCCGAGGCGCCGCCCGAACGCTTCGTCAGCGCGAAATCGACAGGTAACGTCGATGGGGGCGACGGGTAACCGACCGGGGCGGCAGGAGAAGGCTGGCTGCTCATCACTCTCGCACGATGATTCCAAACCTTACCCCTTCCCCGCCGGCGGGCGCGGGGAGAGAGGGAAGGAGCTGTTCTGCCGTCTTCGATCTCTCAACAAAAGCTCTCAGCTTAACACGGAGATCACGGAAGACGCTGAGAGAGGAGGTCGAAAATCCACTTCTCCGCGTATTCCGGGGGCTCTGTGTTGAGTGTTGTCAGGAGCTTTACTTGGCCGAAGCCGTCGAACTTTTCACGGCCTGGCCTTTGAAGGTCAGCCCGGAAATTTCCTCGGCGACGAGCTTCTGCACGTCGGCCGCGAGCGGAGCATAGTCCATCTCGCCGGCGAGTGCTTGGCCGCCGGAGGTCGCCCAACTGAGGAAGTCGACGAGGGCCTGGGCCTTCTGAGCGCTGGCGAGGTTGCTCAGGTCCTTATAGACGATGATGTACGTGTAAGCCGCGATAGGGTAGGACGTGTCGCCCGACTGGTTCCAAATCTCGACGGCCAGCGCGCCGGCCTTCATCTTACTGACCGCCCCCGCACCGGCGGCGGCGACGGTTTCCGGCGAGGCCTTCACGAACTTGCCCGACTTGTTCTTCATCGACGCGAACGGGATCTTGTTCTGCGTCGCGTAATTTACTTCGATGTACCCGAGAGCGCCCGGCGTGCTCTGGACGATGGCGGCAACGCCCTCGTTGCCTTTGCCGCCCTGGCCGGCGGGCCACTCGACGCTCTTGCCGGCGCCGACAGTGTTCTTGTACTCCTCGCTCTGCGTCGTGAGGTAGTTCGTGAAGACGAACGTCGTGCCGCTGCCGTCGGTCCGCCAGGCGGGCGTGATCGCGGTCGCGGGGAGCTTGGCGCCTTCATTGAGGGCGGCGATCTTCGGGTCATTCCAACTGCTGATCTTGCCCATGAAGATCTCGGCCAATACGTCGCCGCTGAGTTTCAGCTCGCCGCTGAATCCCGGCAGGTTGTAGGCCGGGACGACCGAACCGGCGACAGTAGGAATGTGGACCAATGCGCCACCCGCGACGGCCAATTCCTTCTTGCTCATCGGTGCGTCGGAGCCGGCGAAGTCGACGGTCTTCTGCGTGATGCCTTTGATGCCGCCGCCCGATCCGATCGACTGGTAATCGATCTGAACGTCCGGGTGCTGTTTCTGGTACTCGCTGACCCAACGCTGGTAAATGGGGTTCGGAAACGTCGCCCCCGCCCCCTGCAACCGCACCGCCGCCTGCGCCACGCCACACGCCCCCAGCACAACGGCCGCAACCGCGGCTTTCTTAATCAGGTTCAACATGATTTTCGATCTCCTTCAATGCCGTTTCAAAAGGGGGGGGAATCGTCCGCCCCGTCGTCCGGCCTTGAAGAAACGGTAGAAATGGAATATGAACAATTGATTAAGGACGCGTGAGCACTGGTGCAATTGTTAAGAAGCGCCCGTAAATCATTGCGAGCAAAGGGAGAAACCGGAAGGCGTACCACCGAAACAGGTGAAAACCGACGCGGATTGTCGTAAACGGAGTCTATTGGACAAAGTTCGAATCTTCTTCCGTGCTAGAGCGTGTTGTGGACTTTTGTCCCGCGTGGCGCTGAACTGGGTGAATGGCAAGGAAGCCGTACCCCAGCGACGTGATGGACGAGGAGTGGGCCTTCGTGGCTTCGTACCTGACG
>JBKJRK010000103.1:0-6624 GCA_046593135.1 Tepidisphaeraceae bacterium
GGGGATGTCAGACGAGAGAATCCGGATCAATAAAAGCACGCACCCTATCCATGACGTCGATCAAAAAGTCCAATTCATCGTCCGGTATCTTGGTCTTGTATGCCGCACCGCGCTCTCGATAGTCGATGGTTTTAATCTGATGGGTGTAAACCCACCCTTCCTCGTTCAATCCCGGCAATGTCGGCACCTTAACCATAAGGGGCGTGGCGAGCAGGCGCTTGTCGTGGTGATACTTCGTCGTCATGGGCAACACGATGCACAAGCCGGTTTGCTTGCTGAATGTCTGTGTGCTGATGACCAAACCGTAATGGGGTAATGCGAACTCGTTTCCGGCCGCGGGGGTGAAGTTGACATGGAGGATGTCTCCGCGGTCTGGGTGATAGGTCTGTTTGCTCACGCCAGTTCCTTGCCGGCCGGATTGCCCCAATCCACTTCGCCCCCGACGATCTCGGGCGTTACTCCTTTAAGCAGTTCGGCTTCCGACCACTTCTTACGTGTCGCTCGAACAGGCCGAATGGTGATGGAGTCCGTGTTGTACTCAACGCTGACCCGTCCGCCGTCGCGAAGGTTTAACTGTTCCGCGGCGTCCTGCGGAATACGGAAGCCGAGGCTGTTGCCCCACTTCGCAACTTTGCTATGGCGTCGCTCCGGCCGGACGACCGCCAGACTCATAGGCGTACTTTTTTTCTTGGCGTTGACTGATTTCATGTCGCAACTCCCGTATATCCTTAGGATATACTTTAAAGGCGTGTCAGCCAACTATTCCGCCCGCAGCACCGCGTAAAGGTAATCCCCGCGCCCCCGCCAATCCCATAGCAATCTTGCCCATCCGGCGAGCAGCACGCCGCGGCTCGCCACTTCCGGGGGGAACTCGGCGGTGTCGGGGACGACGGCGCCTAAGCCGAGGTCGTTCAACTGTACGCTTCTTACCGCGGCCAGCGGGTGCGTGCGGGTGCGGAGGCGCTCGACGCGGAAGGCGGCGAGCTGAGCGAGCGCGCGGAGACCGCGGCGGCCGAGGAGCGTGCGGTGGTAGGGGGCTTGCCAGAGTGACCACGTCGGGCCGAAGGCGTCGAGCAGCTTGGAGTCGAGGTTCGGCGTGTCGATCACGATCCGCCCGCCGGGAGAGAGAATTTGCCGGAGGCGACGAATAACGAGCAACGGGTCGGCGAGGTGTTCGAGCGTCCCGCCGAGGTAAATGACGTCGAATACCTCGCCGATGGGGATCGTAAGGGCCGCGTCTTCGGCTGACGTTTCCCACACCGTATGCCCGTTCGACCGCGCAACTTCGGCGGCGTGACCGTTGGTTTCAGTGCCGAAGAGCCGCCAATCCGTCTGGTCCTTCAACGCGTCCAGCACCCCGCCTTCGAAACAGCCGATATTGAGGAAGCGGACGTCCATGCCACGGCGCGGGATTGGGCCGTCGAGTGTGTCGAGTAACTCGCGGACGCTGGGGTCGCCGAAGTCGGGCGTGTGGAACCACCAGTACGGGCTGCGCACGCGCGAGAGTAAACGGGCTACTGCGCCGCGAGCCCGGTACCCGGCATACGGAGAAGTCTTGGCGGCGTCGGGTTGGACGATCGGGCGGGCGACGCCGCGGTCGTGCTGGTAGATCGCGCGGAGCTTGTCGAGATCGATCGCCGGGTAGACCAGCGCGGTGTCGCCGGCGGTGTCGTAATAGACGTAGCTGACGGCGTCGTCGCCTCCGGCGGTGTCACGCGTGCTGAACAACAGGTGGTCCGGCAGTCGGCCGCTGAGCGGGGAGACGGGTTGGCCGGGTACATAGGGGGGCGGTTTGCCGGACGGCAGCGGTTTAGCTTCACGGCACAGTGGGAACGAAAGCCGGCCCGGCAGCAGGCGCCGGGCGGCGTCGTCAATGCGATTGCCGAGGTGAATCAGGCCGCAGCGGATTTTTCCGGGCCATCCAAAGCTCGATGCAAACAGTTCACGAGCCTGCTGGAGATCGCCCCGGCGGGAGGAAGACGCTTCGCCGTCGCGTGCCAATTCCGTGCCGCGCTGCACCGTTCGCACGTGGCCCCTGCCCACGTTAATACCGTAACGACGCGACAGGCGGACCAGAAAGTCCCAATCCCCGGCGTGCCCACGCTCGCGGTTAATGCCGCCGAGCGCTTTGTACGCGTTGGTGGTGACGAAAACCCCCGCGGCGCTTTCGCCCTCGTCGGCCAGAAGCGAGTATACGTCCGGCGTCGTCCGCGGCGGCGCCGGGAAACGCCAACCGGCGTCGGCGACGACCTCGTCAAACACCGCCGCTTTGTCGGCGGGGTGATCACGGAAATGCTCCGCGACGAGCGTGAGCGCGCCGGGCTCATACAATTCGCCCGGGTCGAGCCGGCCGATGACGTCGTACGTCGCCCGGCCGTACCCTTGCGACATCGCGTCGAACGGCGCGTCACCCACGCCCTCAGTTACGACCTTATCGATGCGACCCTCGTACTCGTCGAGGATCTTGTGCGTGTCGTCGGTCGAACCGCAATCGACCACCACGTGCTGCACGTGGGCGTGCGTCTGGCCGAGCACCGACTCGATCGTTCGCCGGATCGAGGACGCCGAATTGTGCGTGACCGTGACGACGGTGATGCCGGGCAGCGACGCGGGCGGCAAGGGGTAAAAGTGTTGCGGGCCGATGATGAAATCGACCAGGACTTGCTTGAACGTGCGCCGCGGTCGCATCTGCGGCTCGATGACCCGCACGCGCTCTTCCAGCCGTTGCAACTGCTCGCGCAGTTTACCGAATTCTTCGGCATGTTTGCGCGCCGCTTCCGCGCCGGCGTTGTGAATTTGCTCGATGTCCTGGACGGCGGCGCCGAGCCGGTCGATTTCACGACGCTGCAGGGCGGAAAGTACGGCCAGCTCCGCCGCTTCGCGCGTCTTCCCGTCGAATTCGGCCTGCAGCCGGGAGAGTTCCGCGGCGCGGGCTTCCAATTCCGTTCCCAGGAGGTCGCTGCGCTGCGATGCGGCTAGCGCGTGCCCCCGGAGCTGCTCGGCCTCGGCGGCGCTGCGGTGGAGCGTCTCGTTCTGCTTCTGCATCAACAGGTGCTGCTCGTGAAGGGCGGCTTCTTTCTCGCGAAGCTGGCCGTCTTGCTGGCGGATCATCGACTCTTTTTCCCGCAACTGGCTTCCCAACTCGGCGTGGGCGTGGTCGACGGCCTTCTGGTGCTCGGCGGTCACGGTTTCGAGAGTCCGGGCGGTTTCGCGCGCGCGGGCGTCTGCCTGCGACTGCAACTCGGCGACGTCGCGCTGCCGGCTTGTCTGAACGACTTGAAGCTCCCGTGACAGTTCCGACGCCGACCGGAGCCGGTCTTGCGCCACCGCCGAGACTTCGCGGATCATTTGAGCCTGCAACGCCGGCGACGGCTCAAGCACCCGCGCCTCGCGGCCGGTGACGCGGCCCGATTCCAAATCCTCCGCAGCTCGAACCACTTCATCCACAGGCACCGCCTTTACGCAATGCGATTCGGCGAACGAGCACACCCACTGGCACCCCCGGCAACTGACGCCGACCGTCACGACGACGCTCGGCTCGACCGCCGGCGCAAACCGTAGCCGCGCCCCACCCCCGAATACGGCCAGCACCGGTTTGCCGAACGCCGCGGCGGCGTGCATGGGCCCGGTGTCGTGCCCGACGTAGCCGCTGGAGAGGGCGGTCAGGGCCAGCAGCTCGTCGATCTTCCCCTCGTCCGGCATCCACAGCCGGGTGTGCGTCCGGCCCGCGTCGCCCATCGCCTCCCTCACCGCCCGAGTGTCCGGCTCCTCGCTTGCGAGACCAACAAACAAAAACCGGCGGTCGTGATTCGCAACCCAGCGCGACAGCACGCTCGCCCAATTTTCCGCGCGCCACGCCTTGAGGGGGACATTCGTCGTGCCGGCGACGCAACCGATCCAATATTGTCCCGGCTTAAGCCCCAGTTCGGACAGGGTTTGCGTCGCACCGTCGGTGGCGGCTTGCGGAACGTTCAAGCGCGGGTCGGGTAGTCGTTTGGGTGGCCCGCCCAGCATCCCCGAAGCGAGCGCGGCGTTCTTCTCGACCTCCAGTGCATCCTCGCAAACCTCCACCACGACGTCAAACTGCAGCCCCGACGCCGGGGCATTCCCCCGGTAGGGGTCGCCGCGATAAAGGTGGCCGCTCAACCCGAATCGTTTCACGCCCGGAAGTTCCCGCGCCAACCGCTCGTCAAACAGCGTCCAGCGGTACGGGGCGATGAGCAGGGCGTCGGGTTTGAATTCGCGCGCGGCATCAAACAAGGACGTGAAACGATCCCATTGTTCCGGCAAATCGTGGGCGTAAGTTTCATAGGGAAGTTCGACGACCTTCGCCCGCGGCGCTATGTGCCTCGCGAGCGGCGCCACCAGCGGCCGGACCACCAACAGCAGCTCATGCCCCGCGTCGGTCAGCGCCTGATACATCGGCTGCCGCAGGATCAGGTCGCCTAGCGTGTCGGGGTTACTGGCAACGATGCGCATTGTGGGCGAAGAGCTTCCAACAAATGGACTTGTGGCGCGGCATGGCAACTCGTGCGAATGCCAGGACGCGAGTCTAACAGAACGCGCGGCGCGGGCCTAGAACGACTCGACGCACGTGTGTTGCACGCAACGCTGCGACGGGGCACGTCTGGCAGCCGTGGTGATGTGCCCGTACAACTACACCGACGCATGGTCCGCGGGCTCATTAAATACCGGTCATTCATCTGGCAAAACGCCTGGGCCGAGTTGCGCCATCGGTACGCAGGGACGAACCTGGGCGTCGTGTGGAACGTGCTGAATCCGCTGGCATTGATCGCGGTGTACGCGATTGTCTTCACTCAGGTCATGCGCGGCTGGCTGCCGCGACCCGTGCCGGGGGTGAGCCATAACATCTCCTTTCTGCTTTATCTGACGAGCGCGTTTCTTCCGTGGCTGGCGTTCTCGGAATGCGTGACACGCGGGTGCAATGCGTTTTCCGACAACGCGCCTTACCTTAAGAAACTGCCCATCCCCGAACAGGTTTTCGTCGCGCAGACCGCGGCGTCGGCGACCCTGGGACTGCTGATCAGCTTCTCGCTCCTGCTGGCGATCTCGCTGCTGCTGGGATTGACGCCGACCGTGCAATGGCTGCTGCTGCCGCTGCCGCTGTTGTCGTTACAGGTGACCGGCTTCGGGATCGGCTTGCTGTGCGGAACGCTCAACGTCTTCTTCCGCGACATTGGCCAGTTGCTCGCCGTCGCGCTGCAACTGATTCTCTGGACGCTGCCGGTCGTTTATCCCAAAGAAGCGCTGCCGGCGTGGGCACAGCCGCTGCTGGCGTGGCACCCGCTGTATCCGCCGCTGGCGGGGATTCGCGAATTATTTTTGTACCGCGAGGTGCCCGGCCCCGCAGTTTGGGCCGGGATCATTGGCTGGCCGTTGCTGGCGAGCGTCGTCGCCGCGCTGGCGTTCCGGGCGCTGCGGACGGAAATCCGAGATTTGCTGTAACGGGCGTCACGCCTGAGGGAGTTGTTCGTGCAATTGTTCATCCGCCCAGAGCGGTTCGTGTCGTCCCGTAGCGAGTCTTGGGTAGCTGTGACGCCTGAGTCGCCTCGTGCAATGAACGCATCCCGCGAGAGGCGACGCGGGCGTCGCGGCTACAAGGCGGTGCGACGCGCTCTAACCGCAATCTTCGCCCTCACTGCACTCGCCTTCGGCAGCAGTTCATCCGCGCAAGATGCGCCAAAAACCGAAATCCGCCTGATCGCCCGCGCCGACGACATGGGCGCGGCGCAGGCGATTAACGAAGGGTGCATCGAAGCCTACAAGAGCGGGATCGTTCGTTCCGTCGAATTGATGGTGCCGGGGCCGTGGTTTCTCGACGCCGTGCGACTGCTGAAAGAAAACCCCGACCTCGACGTCGGTGTGCATCTCACGCTTACCAGCGAGTGGGACCGCGTGAAATGGCGGCCGCTCACGCCCGCGCCGAGTCTGGTTGACGCGGACGGGCACTTTTTCCCGAAAACCCAGGCGTTCACCGACGCAAACCCGAAACCCGACGAGGTCGAGCGCGAGCTGCGTGCCCAGATCGAGACCGCCAGGCGTCACCTCGGCGACCGCGTCAGCCACGTGTCGGCCCACATGGGCGCGGCGACGGCGACGCCCCAATTCAAAGCCCTGACGGAAATGCTTGCCAAGGAATACAACCTCCGCACCGACGACGCCGCCCAAAAGGCCGGCCCCTTCGGCAACGCCACCCTCACCAGCGACCAGCGAGAGCGAGCTCTGATCGCCGTCCTCGAAAAGCTCCAGCCCGGCGATTACGTTCTTGTCGAGCACCCCGCGTTCGATACCCCCGAAACGCGCGGCCTCGGCCACCCGGGGTACGAAAACGTCGCCAGCGACCGCTCAAACGTCCGCCGGGCGTTCACCAGCGACCGGGCAATGAAAATCGTGAAGAGCCGCGGGATAAAACTGATTGGGTACAAGGATTTGTAGGTTCGGCTCACGCCCGCCAAGCGCAGGGCATCCCGTCGCGGCGCAAATTACATTGCGGCGGGGAGTTCGGCCCGAGCGACGCCGCACTGCAAATTTGCCGGCCCAAAGCTCGTCCGAACCTTGTCCGACCGCGGCAGCACGGCGACCTGCCGCACGGCGGGAAGGTCG
>JBKJRK010000210.1:0-3118 GCA_046593135.1 Tepidisphaeraceae bacterium
CCGTTATTTGCAGCAGTATCGCACGCTGTTCGAGTCCTTTCGCATCGAGAACGCGCGGAATTTGCCCAACGGTGCGGTGGACGCGTTGCGGATCAGCGACGACCCCAAGCTGCCGCGCACGTTAGCCGGGACGCGTCACGCCCTCCGGGCGATTGTGCTGGCTGGGGCATTCACCGGCAATCCTCGGCTTTGGCCGGTTGTGAAGGAGACGTTCAAGCATCCGTTGGCGGGCTACACCGTCGAGCGGACACACTTTGACCCGGCGCTCCTCGGCAAACTCGAAATCTACCCGTTGTTCCCGGACGGGATCCGCGCACAGGTGGTCTACCAGTGGGTATGCGCCGCGGGCGATGCGGCCGCCGCCCAGGCCGGCATCGACGCGGGGGTGGTGCGCGCGGAAATTAGGGCGGACATGATAACGGAGATGAAGGTTCCGGATTATCGCGCCAAGGTCACAACGTATGACGTAATCTCGCGTGCCGGCGCCGGCGTCGACACCTCGCGGGGCGTACGGGATTACCGCTTCATGACGACAAGGGACCCACAGGCACTGCGTCGCGTTGTTCGCGCGGCGGGCATTGATCCGGGAGACGGCGCGCGGGGCCCGTGAGGTCGTGACCGGACACTTCGTCTCGCCAACACTCGGCCAGTGGCTGAGCATCCTACCCCGCTGTTTACTACGCTTGAGATTTCGGGAGGGAACGTCAGGCAAGGGCAACGCCGGCTGACGATCAATCTGCTCAACCGGATCAACGTCAGCAACAAAACTGCCGCACTGTGCCGCCCCGCCGCCCATCCCTATGAGGCGCTGACACTGGTTCGGCCTTCGGGATGAAGAAGTGAAAGACCCTGGCAAGGCCGTCACGCGAGACGGAATCAGGTTACATTACGTCCTATGCGATGGACCGTTATTTTCCTCGCGGCTGCCGCCGGCATCGTCGTTTCTTTTATTCCGTGTTTCGCGGCCGACGCCGATGCGACCGACTGTAAAGTCGGCCTCGCCGCGGTGGACATCACGCCCGACTATCCGATCCGCCTGAGCGGATACGCCGTCCGCACGTCCGAGTCTGAAGGGGTGACGCGGAAGATCTGGGCCAAGGCCATCGCCATCGCCACCGCCGGCGGACCGCCGGCCGTCATCATCACCGCCGACAACCTCGGCGTGCCCGACTACATGACCCAGGAGGTCGCCGGGCGCTTGCAGGCCAAGGCCAAGCTGGACCCGGCACGCCTGGCGATCACCAGTACACACACGCACACCGCGCCAATGCTGAGACGGGTCATCCCCACGCTCTTCGGCAGGGCAGTGCCGGCCGACCAGCAGGAGCACATCGGCCGCTATACGCGCGAGCTGACGGACAAGCTCGAACAAGTCGCCCTCGCGGCGTTGGCGGACATGGAGCCGGCGACGCTCGAATTCGGCACGGGCAAAGCCGACTTCGCCGTCAACCGCCGACCCGCGGGCGGGCCGGTTGATCATGACCTGCCCCTCCTCGCCGTCCGCGACGCCGACGGAAAGCTAAGGGCCGTTTACGTCAGCTACGCGTGCCACTGCGTGGCGCTTTCCGACAACAAGATCAGCGGCGACTGGGCCGGGTACGTGCAGGAAATGGTGGATAAGAGCCATCCGGGCGTCATGGTGCTGACGTCTGTCGGCTGCGGCGCGGACAGCAACCCTTCCGAGCGGGGCTCGGCCGAGATCGCCGCGCGGTTGGGCCAGAAAATCGCCGACGAAATCGCCCGCCTGCTGAAGCAGCCGCTCTCGCCCGTTTCGCAGCCCGTGTCGACGAAGCTCGATCGCATCGAGTTGATGTTCGACACACACCCCACCCGCCAGGAATGGGAAGAGCGGGCCAGGAATGACGACCACGCCGGCTACCACGCCAGGGTAAACCTCGCGCGGCTCGACCGCGGCGAAAAGCTCCAGACACTGCTTTCCTACCCGATCCAAACCTGGACCTTCGGCGACCAACTCGCAATGGTCTTCCTGCCCGGCGAAGTGGTGGTCGATTACTCGTTACGGCTCAAGCGCGAATTCGACCGCAATCGCCTGTGGGTCAACGGCTATTCCAACGACCTGCCTTGCTACATTCCGTCCGAGCGCATCTTAAAAGAAGGCGGATACGAAGGCGGCGGCGCGATGATTTACTACGACCGCCCGGCCCCGTTTGCGCCAGGGCTAGAGCAAAAGATCATCAACGAAGTGCGCAAGCAACTCCCAAACAGTTTCCTCGCCCAATAGCACCCAAGGCAATGCCACACCGCGCGGCCGATTCAAATCGGTTATGCGGATCGGGATTAATCCGTTGCGCGTCACGTCTCACTTTTCCAGCCGGCAGGGCCGCTGAAGCGGCCCTGAACTCGGGCGAGGATTAATCACGATCCGTATGATTCTGCCGCAAGGCATGGCGGACTTTATAGGAAAATGAAACAGGGTCACAGCCTGTTCAAGACTGTGACCCTGTAACGCGTCCCACAACATGAGCCAAAACTTTATTGCAAGGAGCGAAGGCTGATGCTCAGCCGCCGGCTTGAGAATCAAAGCGCCGAATGTTGTCTTGATAGATCAGGTCGGCCCGGAGTGCGGCGCGGGGGATGAAACCCCAACTGCCGGGCGAGGGCACCTTACCCAGGACGACGCCGCTGCCGTCGGAGACCCAGCGCCAGTTGAATTGCACGCCGGCGCCCAACGAGCCCAGGACCGGGGCCTTCAGCGTTGCGCCGCTGTAATTGCCGTAAACGGACGTCGCCGCAGTGGTGACTTCGTAGGTGCCCGTGTCACCGCCGCCCCACCAGAACGGCTGGGGAGCGCCGCTTGGCACGTAGTCGTTTACGGCGCAGGCGTAGTAAGTTCGCAGGTACTGCCGGGCGGTGATGCCTTGGGCGGTGCTGCCTTGGATGCCGACGCACGAATTGGACAAATCGCCCGACTCATGAAAGTAAGTGATGTCGACCCAGCCGCATTTATTTGCCTGGCCCCGGGCGTGGCCAAACCGCCAGTCGCCGGACGCCTGCTCCGATTCGTACGTGAAATGCTCGGTTTGGGCGATCATTCCGATGGAGAAGCCGCCCGGCGCCGTTCGGACGTACACGTTTGAAACGCCGGAATTCAATACTT
>JBKJRK010000287.1:0-4509 GCA_046593135.1 Tepidisphaeraceae bacterium
TCGTAGGGAAAGATTTCGACGTACAGGCGCGAATCGAGGTTCATGGCAGTTAAAGTGCAAATGGCGAGCCGCGCTCGGGGAAATCGGTGTGCCTACAAAGGATAATCGGGACAATCGCAGTTGAAAAAGCAAGTCCCTGCGCAACCACATAACAGCGTACAAGTTGCGTATTTTAGTAGAACGAAAAATGTCTGCCGCCCTCATCGAAAACCCGCCTCGTTTTTTTCAAAATTGTCCCCGAGCAGCCGTCAGTCCCGGCGGTTCATCTCCTCCAGCAACTCGGCGTGTAGTTGAAGATACGCGGCTCGGAGTTCGGTTATGAACTGCGGTATCGCTTCCAACTTATCCAAGTCCGTGCGGACCCGTAGCGGCTCGCCGTAAATGATGCCGTAGCGGATACGACGGAGGGGGAGCCAACTGGTGAACTTGGAGTAGACGCCGGTGCCGAGCACGACGCAGGGAATGACCGGGGCGTCGGCGAGTTGGGCGATTCGCGCCACGCCGGGCTTGAAGGACCCGCCGGCGAGGACGGAGGTTTGCGGCGTGCGGATATTGCCTTCAGGGAACATCGCGACGGCCCGTCCGCGTTTCAGGCGGTCAAGGATGATCCGAACCGTCGGGCTATCTGGCCGGCTGCGGTCGAGCGGGAAGGTGTTGACCGATCGGTATAACAGCGCGACCAGTGGGTTGCGGAACGCCTCGACGATGCTCACCCAATCAAGATTTCTCGGCGACACCGCCATCAGGCACGGGACGTCGTAATGGCTCAGGTGCGTCGGCGCGAGGATGTACGCGCCGGGGCGCTTCGCACGGTCGCGGTGGAGAATGATCGGACGCGACGACGTCCAGAAGGCCTGGTTGCCGATCGCCCAGACGATGTTGTAGGCGAGATCGCTCATGTTGCCAGTTGCCAGTTGTCAGTTGCCAGTTGGTAGTTGTCGGTCAATACAGGATGTCCTTGCCTGCACTGGCAACTGGAAACTGACAACTTATGGGTTCCGAATGTCGTACCGTTTCAGCAATTCCTCGTACAGCGACGCGAACGCGGCGGAGAGTTGGCGGGCCATGATCTCACGGCCCGCTTTGTGATTGGGGGCGTTGTGAACCGGGTGAATGGCTTCGCCGAACGCGAACCACACTTTCGCCCGGCGGAAGGGGAGCCAAGGCTCTATTTTCGTGAGTTCTGGCGTGCCGACGATCACGCAGGGGACGATCGGGATGTCGGCGCGCATCGATACCATACACACGCCGCGCTTGATCCCACCGCCCCGGCACGCCGAGTTCATCCCCGTGACGACGCCGCCTTCGGGGAAAATGCCGACTACGCGGCCGGAGCGTCCGCGGGCGACGGCGGTGCGGATCGCGCTGACGGGGACGCCGAAGCGGTTGACGGGAAATGCGTCCAGGGCGTGCAGGAGCCAGGCGACGGGTTTGCAGCGGTAGAACTCAATCCGGGTCATCCAGTCGATCCTCCGCCGGACGATCGTACTGACGGCGAACGGCTCGACGTGACTGAAGTGGGTGCACGCGAGCACGTATCCGCCCGGGCGTTCCGCCAGCTTCGGGCGGATCGTCTTGCCTTGAATGCTCAGTGCGTAAAGCCACCGGCCGAGGAATTTCGCGGCCGTGTAAAAATACTGCCCCATCAGGGCGGGGATTGTAGTGCGAACCCGCTCGCGCGGCGACTCGCGCCGAGCACCGTTTGACCCAGGGCGATCGCCTGTACGCCGTTCGGATGGCAGCAGTAGAGGCGAACCTTGTGTTCGCCCTCGTTTCCGACGCAGCAACGCAGGGCGAACACAAGGTTCGCCCCTACGAAACGCCACATGCAATCGCCCTTCCGTTTGACCGGTCTGACGTATAACGATAAGGTCCGCGCGAACAGTCGTGGCGTTCTGTGACACGGGAGTCCCTCCCGTTCCGGGTGCGCGAAATGCCTGGGATTTCACAATCGACGGCGCATGCCGTTCGCCATCTCAGGCACGGGCGGGACGCCCGTGTCACGAGTAAGCGTCGTGATCGAAAGCCGGCACTGTCACAAAATCAGTTTGTCCCATGCCATCCCCCTCGTTCAACCCGGCTGTCGTCGCGCCGACGTACAACAATGCGCGCACGCTGGACGACGTTGTCGCGGGCGTCGCGGCGGTGGGCTTGCCCCTGTTCATCGTCAACGACGGATCGACCGACGAGACGGCGATGATCCTGGCGCGAATCGTGGCGTCGTCGAATCTCACGGTTTTGACTCACCCGCACAACCGCGGGAAAGCCGCGGCGCTCCAAACCGGGTTCGCCGTCGCGACTGCCGCGGGCTACACCCACGTGCTCACGATTGACACCGACGGCCAGCACGACCCCGCCGAAATGCCGCGCCT
This sequence comes from Tepidisphaeraceae bacterium, assembly GCA_046593135.1. Lineage (GTDB taxonomy): Bacteria > Planctomycetota > Phycisphaerae > Tepidisphaerales > Tepidisphaeraceae > JBKJRK01. The sequence goes on from JBKJRK010000287.1 coordinate 2,373, forward strand.
GCTCGACCGCGCCCGGCAGGCGCCGGAAGCACTCGTGCTGGGCCTGCGTGATGAAGGCGTGCCAGGCTATCCGAAGAAGAGCCGGCTCGGACGGAGGGTGTCGAACCTGTTCATCCGGATGGAATCCGGATTGCGCGTGGAGGACAGCCAGTGCGGCATACGCGTCTATCCGCTCGGGCTCGTTCAAGCAGTGTGCTGCGGCGCGGGACGTTACGGGTTTGAGTCGGAGATCGTCACGCGCGCGGGGTGGGCCGGTGGTCCGGTTGTGGAAGTGCCGGTGGCGTGCCGGTACCTGCCGGCGGGCGACCGCGTGAGTCATCTGCGTCCCTGGCGCGACACATTTCGTGCGATCGGCATGCACTTCAAGTTGCTGGTCCGTGCTCTGCTGCCTTGGCCGCCGCATCCCCAGTGGCCCGGCCGCGCGTCAAGCTCTGAAACGTCGAAGCGGGGATTGTTTCGCCGGCTTATCAACTGGCTCAACCCCGCAGACGCCTGGAGACAGATGCGGCGCGACCGGGTCAGCCGGGAGGCATTCGCGGCGGGGCTGGCGGTGGGGGCGTTCATTGGCAACCTGCCGACGTACGGCCTCCACGCGGTTCTCGGCCTCTACGCCGCCCGAAGGTTGCATCTGCATCCGTTCGCCGTCGTTGTCGGCACCCAAATCTCCACCCCGCCCTTCGGCCCGCTGCTGAATGCCGGCGCGATCGCGGTAGGCCACTTGTTGCTGCACGGAGGTCTACCGAATCGCGCGAGCTATGACGTTCGCGGTGCGGGGTTCGTCGAGGTGTTTCGCCGGGCGATGCTGGAGTGGGCGATCGGTTCGCCGATCGTTGGATTCGCCTGCGCGATCGCCGTTTTCATCGTCAGCAACCGCCTGTTGCGTCTGGCGAGTGAGAAAGGTGATAAGCCCCCACTGGCGCCGCGGGAGGAACGATTATCCGGGCCGGGCGACCGGGTGATACGCCGGAATCCCGAGCAGATCGTCCAGCCGCACCGACTCTAAATTACGGTGTCGAAGTTGATCGATCAGCGGGCGGACCGCCTCGCGCGTGCCGGAGCGGTTCTGTGGCTTGAGGCACGGGTCGTTCCCGTCGTGCAGGAGCATGACGTCGCCGCCGCGGGCCGGCTCGACGAGCCGGCCGAGGATGGCGGCGGCGGTGGTCATCCTCACGTCCCAGGCTCGGCGTGACCACGTCACCACGCTGTGTCCTAAATCCGCCGCCGCGTTCATCAGGTGCCAGTGCTTGCACCCCATCGGGGGCCTGAAGATCGCGGGACGACGGCCGATGATCTGTTCGAGCAGGTCGTCGCAACGGCGAATTTCCCTGAGCCAATACGGGTATCGCCTGAACATGCCGGTGTGGCGGTGGTTGAAGGAATGATTGGCCACAACGTGTCCCTCATCGTGCATCCGGCGGACCAGGTCGGGATGCCGTCGCGCGTGCCGGCCGATGACAAAAAACGTCGACCGGACGCCGAACTCGCCGAGCGTGTCGAGGATGGGGTCGGTCGTGCCGGGCAGGGGGCCGTCGTCAAACGTTAGTGCGACCGAAGCAGATGCAGCCGGCCCGCGCGAGAGGACCGGCCCCCACAAGCAGCTCGCAGGGTTGGCAACCCCGTACGCGCTGATCGAAAGAAACGCCGCCGCCCCGGCGACGCCGGTGGCAAGTACGGGGAAGATTTCGCCGGCGGAAGTCATAGGTGAATAGTCGTATTCATTCGCGGTTTTATGCCGGCACGTTCGCGCTTGCGTCGCGCGGGGGCGTTGGTAGAGTAGCCGCGCCCTTAGGGAAAGGAGCCATCATGTCCACGAATCGTATCTTTTCGAGCGCATTTCTTCGTCTCAAGACAGCCGCCCTTGCAGGCGCATTCGCCGCGGTGCTCGGGCTGTTCACAGGTTGTGGCGGCGGGGCGGGCAGCGGGCCGGTCAACGTGCCGCTCACATTCAGGCCGGGACATGCCGAAGCGATCGGCGGAACGATTGCCGCGACCGACGTGAAAGTCCATCTTGTTCCGGTCGAAGACAAGCGCGACAACAAGGACCAAATCGGCGAGAACATCGAGGACGAGAAAGTCGCGCCGGTCCCGGTTTACGCCGCCGACAAGACGCCGATGGAGTTTTACCACGGAGTCGTCG
>JBKJRK010000471.1:0-2803 GCA_046593135.1 Tepidisphaeraceae bacterium
GACGTCGGCAAGATCGGCGTGCCCGAAGCCGTACTCCAGAAGCCCGGACGCCTCACCCCCGAAGAGTTTGAACAGATCAAGCGTCATCCGGCGATCGGCGCGAAGATTCTTCAGGACGTTAAGCAGATCCGCGAAATCATTCCCGGCGTGCTCCACCACCACGAGCGGTACGACGGAAAGGGTTATCCCGCCAACCTCGCCGGCAAGGACATCCCGCTGATGGGCCGGATCATCTGCCTCGCCGACTGCTTCGACGCGATGACCAGCAGCCGAACCTACCGCAACGGCGTCCCTCTGGAGGTCGCACTGACCGAAATCCGCCGCTGCTCCGGCACGCAGTTCGACCCCGAGTTGGCCGAAGTCTTTCTCCGCACCAGCCCCGACGGCTTCCGCGAACTGCTCAGCGACCACCGGGACAAGGCGAAGAAACTCCGCGAGCCCCAGGAAGTTCCGCGCACCGTGTAATACGGATCGGGATTAATCCGTGCGCGTCATCTCTCAATTGGCCAGCCGGCAGGGCCGCTTCAGTGGCCCTGAACTCGCGCGAGGATTAATCACGATCCGTATAAGCCGATCCGGACCGTCCGTCAGCAGTCGCGTTTCGTGACATTCCCTCAGACGAATTCCGTTCATTCTTACGCGTGGACCACACACCGACTCGTGGCCAGGCGGGGGCATTGACTGAAATCCGTAATGCCCCCAGGTAAATGGCGGGATCAAATAGGTGAAACGGTGTCCCCTGGAGCAGCGACCGCCACAGGGCTTGAGCCGAGCGCGTGGCGAGATTGCGCCTTCCCGGGAAAGGTGCGCGGGTCGAATTTGAAGACGGCGCGGCAAGTCCTGCCTGATTTCAGCCGTAGGCGTACGCCGTCCAGTTCAGCCCAGAGCCACAATTTGATGCCGCGGGCGAACATGCGGAAGGGGGAAAGGCCAAGGTCAAAGTAGGCCTTAATGCGATACCTGTCGTTCCGGGTGCCCGCTTCGCCGGCGGCGCGGCGCAAGGCGGAGAGGCGGATGAAACGGCGTTTGACGAATTTCAACAATAGGTAGCTCGGGCCGGCCTGTTTGGGGCCGAGGACGGGGACAGGCACGAAAGCCTTCACGAAACGGTAGGCGGGGGTGACGACGAAGATGTAGTACAGCGCCGTATCAAGAAGGAACGAAGCGGCGACGAGGTCGTGCTCGCCGAAGAGGTAGTATTTGTCGCGGTAGACACAGTCGAAAAAGCGGTGGTAAGAGCGGAGGAACAGTTCGTTGTGCTTGACGATCTGCCCGTGGACGCGGTCGGCGGACTCGCCGCGGGCTTGGGCGAGAATGATGCGCGTGGCGGCTTCGACGGAGAAGGCGCAGTGGTCGAGGCCGGGTGAATAGTACGGGTCAATAAAGGCGGCGGCGTCGCCGACGAGGGCCCAGCCTTTGCCCATGTACTGCCGCGTGACGTACGCGATGCGGGAGCGGGCGTGGAGGTCTTCGCGACGAAGTGTTGCGCCGTCGAGAAGCTCGGCGAGAGCCGGGTGCTGCTTGAGGAAGTCGACGTACGTCGATTCGCGGGCCGGGGCTTCGTGGAGCCGGTGCAGGCGTTTATCGAACACGACGCCGATGCTGGTTTCGCCATTACCGAGGGGGATTACCCAGATCCAGAATCCGTGCCCGATGTAGTGATTCGTCGCGAGCCGGCGCGAGCTGATGTTGTCGGCGGCGAGGGGACCGCCGGCGCGGGCGATGACGTCGTCCATGTGCCGGACGCCGTGCCAACGGGCCCAGATCGAAGCGACGGGGTGCGCGTCGTTCCAGTCGATTATCCCCAGCCGTCGGCCGAGAAAACAGTTCCGGCCGGAAGCGTCGATCAGCCAGGTGCAGCGTAAGAGCTGCGTCGAGTCGGAGCCGTCGTCTAGCGTCCGCGCGACGGTCACGGCGTTGTCGAAATCCTTCAGTTCGACATTCCGCACGGTCGCGGGGCGGATCAGCTCAGCGCCTTCATCGACCGCGAGCTTGAGCAAATGTTCATCGAGCACGTCCCGGCGGAGTTGGAACGACGGGACGGCACTTCGCAAAAAACCCCCGGTTTCGCTGGCATCGGCGTGGCCGGTGACGCGGCCGTTTGTCGACCAATAGCGGAGGCCTTCTTTCGGCAAGTGATGACGTTCGAGGTGCTGCCAAAGGGCCAGCCGCCGGGTGAGGAACATGGCGGACATCTCGGTGGTCGCCTCGCCGACCTTGGCGTCGAAGGCGTTCAGTTTTTCGACGATCAGGACGCGCAGCGAAGGCATCTGCCGGCGCAGGAGCAACGCGGCCGCCGCGCCCGAGAAGGCGCCGCCGACGATGACCACATCGTACCGGCCCGGTTCAGATGACATGCGCGGGAATCATACCGACGGAAAGGACGAATGCGCGTTATCTGTTTCGTCGTCTTCCGCCCGCGATGCCCTTTTCGTTTGACAATGTGCTTGGGCAACCTGAGCACGTCTCAGAGGTATAATCGGAACTGCCAATTAATCAGCTTCGAACCTGACGATGTACCATCTGGCAGACTCCATCCAAAGCCTTTGCACGGCGACAGATTTGGGTGTTCATAAAGCGAGCAAGTAATTAGATTTTGCGTCCCGAGGATTCACTGGGCCGCCCGAAGAGTTTGGCCTCGCCTTTGCACATGGCACCCCGACCCTATCCACAATTAAGATTTCGCAGACGAAGGAAACGTTTTATGCGACTCGACAAATTCACCATCAAAGCGCAAGAAGCGGTAGCCCGGTCGCAGGAGCTGGCGCAGCAGAAGAGTCATGCGGAGATACGACCGCTGCAT
>JBKJRK010000592.1:0-2634 GCA_046593135.1 Tepidisphaeraceae bacterium
CCAGCATCTTCCCCTGCGCCAGCCGCACGCCGAACAGAACGAGCCCGACGACGATAAACAAGCCGCTGAACGCGTAAGCGATCCGTGCCTTGCCCATCCAGTCGATGTTCGGACGCAGCGCCCGGTCCCACTTCGGGAACGACAGCGGCAAACTGCCGAGCTTTTTGATGTCGAAGCGGTCGATCAGGAGCCCGAACAGTGTTTTGGTCACGAACAATGCGGTGAACATGCTCGCGGCGATGCCGATCATCAGCGTCAGCCCGAAGCCCTTTACTTCCTCACTGCCGAAGACGTAAAGGACGGCGGCGGTGATGCCGGTGGTGAGGTTGCCGTCGAAGATGGCGCTGAACGCGCGGTCGTAGGCGTTGCGGAGCGCCATGCGGAGCGAGAGCCCGCGCACCTGCTCTTCGCGGAGGCGCTCGAAGATCAGCACGTTGGCGTCGACCGCCATGCCGATCGTCAGCACAATGCCGGCGATGCCCGCGAGCGTGAAGGTGGCGTTAAAGAGCGCCATCACGCCGAGGATGATGAGCATGTTCAGCATGACCGCGATGAATGCGACCACGCCGGACAAATAGTAGTAGCCGATTAAGAATACGGCGACGACCACCAGGCCGAACAAGCAAGAGTAGAAGCCGCGCTTAAGGTTGTCGGCGCCGAGTTGGGGGCCGACGGTGCGCTCGCTGATCGGCTCGTCGGCGAGCTGGGCTTTCAAGCTGCCGGCGTTGAGGGTGCTGACGAGGTAGTCGAGCTCCGCGGGCTTAAACCCGCCCTTGCCGCCTTCAATAATGCCGCTGTCGGTGATGCGGCTGTTGAGGTTCGGCGCGCTGATGATCTTCTGGTCAAGAACGATCGCGAGCGGCTGGCCGATGTGCGACCCGCTCAACTCGCCGAACAACTGTCCGCCGACCGGATCAAACTGGAAGCCGACGACCGATTCGCCAAACTGGCCGGTCGTCTTGCGGGCGCCTTGGAGCCCCCACTTTCGGCTGCCTTCGCGGTGATCCATCGACTTGTTCGGGGTGATCCAACCGAGCGCGAACGTTTTCCCGTTGTATTCGCCGACGGGGCCGTTCACCTTCCCCCGCTCGTTTTCACCGACCTCGAACCACTTGAACTGGTCGCCCGCCCGGCTCCGGGGGCCTTCGGCGGCGAGTCGCCGCTGCATTTCCACCACTTGGTCCTGCGGCGCGTCGACCGCGAGGATGTGGAACTCGAGCACGCCGGCGCCCTGAAGCTTGCGTTTCAGGTCGGCGACGTCGTCGATCTGGTTGCGCACTTTCGCGTACGCATCAAACGACGCGACGTACTTGTCCAGCGCGTCCTTCCGGGCCGAGAAACTGGCGGCTTTATTCTGGAGGGCGGCGAGCTGTTGCTGCCGCTCGACCCCGCTAAGGCTGAGCACGCGCTCGACTTCCTCCGGACGCAGATTGGTCTCATCGATCTTCGCCTGGGCGGCGGCGTACGCCTGCTGTGCGTCGGCGGCGGCTTCGGCGTTCTCGGCCTGGCGGGCGGCGCGGAGCTTGTCCCAGGCGCCGGCCAGTTCCTTGAAGACGTCCTGTCGCGCCGCACTGCCGCCGGCCAGCTCCGCCAGCCGTTTGTCGCGGGCCGCGGCATCGGGGGCATTTTCAACGGCGGCGATCAGCTCGCCGACCGTGACGTTCGTCCGCTCCAGCGCCTCGCGCGCTTTGCTCAACGCTTGCCCCAGCGCCTCGGCTTGCTGGCTCTCCGCCGTGGCGGGCATCTGGATTTCCAGACGGGTGTCGCCGTGCGGGCGCCAGATAAGGTTCCGGACGCCGTCCGGGTCGATCCGCTTTTTCAGCGCCCCCATGACCTCTTCCGCCAAGCCGCCCTTGTACGACGTCGTCGCCTGGCCCGTCGTCTCTCCGTCGGGGGGCTTGATCTCGTACAGGAGGCTGGTGCCGCCCTGCATGTCGATGCCGGGCTTGAGGTTGATCTTCTGACCCCACGACAGGTCGGAGCGGAAGATCGTCGCGGGCTGCGGGAACAGCGCCCACAGCGCCGCCAGCACCACGACGGCAATCAGTAAAATTCGGCCGGAGTAATTTGTTGGCATATTCACAGTGGTCGGTGGCCAGTGGTCAGTGGCCGGTAGAAGCGGCATGTTGCTCCTACCGGCCACTGACCACCGGCCACCGGCCACTTCCTTTACTTAGCTTCCGCCTCGTCGCCGAGGACGCGATGGATCGCGCTGCGGGCGAACCAGACTTTCGTGTTGTTGCTTTCGTCGACCTTCAACAGGATGCGGTCGTCGCGGACTTCGACGATATTGCCCAGGATTCCGCCGATGGTCTGAATGCGGTCGCCGCGCTTCATCGCGCCGAGCATGTCCTTTTTCTGCCGCTCCTGGCGCTTGCGGCTGCGCGAGGTCATCCAGACGAACGCGATCATGATGAGAATAATCGGGGCCATCGGGCCCAGACTCTGGATTAGCTGCACCCAACCCGGCCTGGGCTGCGTGGTCGCCGGTTGAGTCGTCTGGGCGATGAACGTGGCCGCCGTGGCCAAAAACGCGGAAATGAACAAGCGATCTCCTAACTAAAAATGTTCCGTGACGAGTAAGGAGTGATGCGTGAAACGGGGATCGCTTCACGGATCACTCCTCACTCGTCA
>JBKJRK010000182.1:0-3362 GCA_046593135.1 Tepidisphaeraceae bacterium
GCCCCACCACCCCCGACGCCGACAACATCCTCCGCGAGAACGGCGTCACCGTCCTCCCCGACATCCTCGCCAACGCCGGCGGCGTGACCGTCAGCTACTTCGAATGGGTCCAAGGCCTCGACAACTTTTTCTGGGACCAAAAACGCGTGCAGGACGAACTGCAAAAAATCATGGAACGCTCCTTCGACGCCGTCAACGCCAAGGCCGACGAAGCCGACTGCGACTACCGCACCGCCGCCTACACGATCGCCATCAGCCGGGTGGCGGAGGCGTGCAGGTTGAAGGGGCTGTTTCCGTGACGAAGAGGAAGTGAACTCCAAGGCGACAAGGGAAGATAGAGTTTATGAGCCACAGATGGGGCACAGATTTGCACGGATGAAAAAGGTAAAAAGAAGAGTTCGTGCTTCTTGTCTTCATCTGTGTCAATCCTTGCCCCATCGGTAGCTAAATTTCTTTTCCGGCATTCCGCATGGGTTTTGGTGTCCATCGTTTCTTCACAACGGCGCAGGGGAATGTCTGAAAGAATGTCTATCATGAGCAATCATGCACCCGCGCCGCCTTCTATCGAACCCCTTCGCCTCCACGTCGGCGGTTGGGAACTGAACACCGGCTGGAAGATCCTCAACATTCAGGCACGTCCCGGCGTCGATTTCGTCGGCGACTGCGCCGACCTCTCGCGGTTCGCGGACGGCTCGGTCGCCGAGTTGTATGCTTCGCACGTCTACGAGCACGTCGCATACGGCGGCGACCTTTTGCCGAAGGCGTGGAAGGAAGTCCACCGCGTGCTCGCGCCCGGCGGGCGGTTCATGTTCAGCGTGCCGGACCTCCAGACGCTCTGCCGGCTGTTTCTTGAGCCGAAGCTCGACGCCAGCCAGCGGTTCCAAATTATGCGGATGATGTTCGGCGGGCAGATGGACGAGCACGACTTTCACAAGATCGGGCTCACCGAGGAATTCGCGTTCATCTACCTCGGGCAAGCGGGGTTTCGTTCGGCCAAACGCGTTGCGAGCTTCGGGTTGTTCAACGACACGAGCGTGACCCAGTTTCTCGGCGTTCCGATCAGCCTGAACGTCGAAGCAGTGAAATGATCCACGGCCACGCGCACGCATCGGCGCGGCCCGCCTGCGGCATATACTCACGGCGTATGACCCGTCTCTTCTCCACCTTCGTTTCCCTCGCCTGGGCCCTTTGGCTCGGCGGGATGGTTATGTTGTTCGTATCGCTCGGGCGAATCTTCACAACGCCCGGCTTTGATCGCGAAACCGCCGGCGCGTTTGCCGCCCGGCTCTTCCCGACATTCGAGCGGATGCAACTGATCTTCGCATCGGCCGCGCTGCTCGGGACGGCGGCGTGGTGGCTCGCGGGACGGGCGAAGCTGAAGCTGGTGTTGTTCTCGCTCTTTGCCGCCGCGACGGTGATCGGGGTGGTCGAGACGACGACGATCACGCCGAAGATTGAGTCCATGCGCGTCGCGGGGCAACGCGGGACGCCGGAGTTTGATCGGATGCACCGGCTTTCCACGCGAGTGTATATGTCTGGTGCGGTGGTACTTCTGGCGGCGGGCCTTCTCTTACCGGCGGCGATTCGCGCCGACGCCCGCGTCAGGCCCCTTTCGCCTCGAACATTTGAAGGAACTGTTCCGGCGTAAGCATCTCAGGCCGGTGCCGGCCGTCGATTCCGGTGTTGCCCAAGACGTGTTCCGCGTCATACCCGCCTTGCGCGAGCGCTTTCCGCAACGTTTTCCGCCGAAACGAAAAAACCTTGTGGACGAATTCGCCGAAAGGGCGGACGCGGTCGCCCAACCGGTCGGTTCGGATAATCCGCACCAGCGCCGAATCAATCTTCGGCGCCGGCCAAAACGCCTGCGGCGGGAGCGTTCGCAACACTTCCACCCGCCCGAGCATCTGCGCCATCACCGTCAACGGCCCGTACGCCTCCGCCCCCGCCCCCGCGCGAAGCCGGTCGGCGACTTCCTTCTGGACCGTGAACGCCAACGTCTCGACGCCTTCGATAAGCAGTTCGATCGCCAACGGCGAAGCGATGTTGTAAGGCAGGTTTGCCACCAGTTTCACGGCGCGCGGCTCGGCCCGCGCCGCTTGAATGGCCGCAACCAACTCTTCGTTCACCGCGTGCTTGGTCGCCAGCGCATCGCCTTCAATGAGCGTAAACGTCTCCCGATTTGCAAACTGGCGTCGAAGCATCCCGGCGAGGTCGCGGTCTATTTCAACCGCCACGACGCGCCCGGCCCGCGAGAGCAATTCGTGCGTCAACGTCCCCGTCCCCGGCCCCACTTCGATCGCCAGATCGTTCGGCGTCAATTGTCCCGCGTCGGCGACCAGCCGGACGAGGTTCTGGTCGATCATGAAGTTCTGGCCGAAGCGGTGCCGCGGGTGGGAGTTGGCCTCGGCCAACAGGGCCTGAATCTCGTGCTTCGACTGGGCCATGGTTCTAAAACGGAAAGACGTAAAACGTAACGCAAACGTCAGCGGATCGCACGAAAGCCGAGATCTCCCGCCGCCCCTATAAGGCCAATCGCACGTGACAACTCGTAGGGGCGAACCTTATGTTCGCCCTCTTTCCGCTTTCCAGCGGTTTCCCCCGCTTTGTAGCCGCGACGCCCGCGTCGCCTCTTGTGGACGACGTTCCTGCACGAGGCGACGCGGGCGTCGCGGCTATCAGAGAAGGGCGAACACAAGGTTCGCCCCTACGCGCCCCGCTCAAACGATACAGATGCGACCGCTTTGCCGCCCCTTTACGTTTCACGTTTCACGTTCTACGTTTTGTTCCATGAAATCCTACGAAGTCATCCGCGAGGCGACTGAAGAACCCGGCGTGAAGGCCGTCGCGGCGGCGCTGCACGTGTCGGCGGCGCTGGTTTACAAGTGGTGCGAGCCGCCGGAAGGCGGCGACGACCCGGATGCCAGCGGGGCGAGGAACCCGCTCGACCGCGTCCGGGAGCTGTACCACATCACGAAGGACATTCACCTTATTCGCTACCTCTGCCACGAGGCCGGCGGGTTTTTCGTGTCTCACCCGGAAGTGCCGGCGCGGAGCAAATCGCTCGACGAAAACATCTTCAACGAAACCCGCTCGATGGTCCGCGAGTTCAGCGAGCTGCTCGACACCGTCACGGCGTCGCTCGAAGAAACGCCGGGCATTCAACTCGACGAAGCCGGCGACATCCGGCAAAAGTGGGAGGACCTGAAGAGCTGCGTCGAGCGGTTCGTAACTGCGTGCGAACGAGGGCACTTTTCGACGCCGCCGAAGAAGTAATAGAATTCGACTTGATTCCCGCGCCGCCCGTTTCATCGCCCACACGCCGGGGCAAGAGCCTGTGAACTTTTTGTGCCGCGGGCGTCTCG
>JBKJRK010000303.1:0-10108 GCA_046593135.1 Tepidisphaeraceae bacterium
CGTGTTCCTGGCTCTTGCAATCGCGTTGAACCTGATCTCGAACCGCATGGACTTCAAGCTGCACGATCTCGGCGGCCTTCGCCAGTTCGCGCTGCTTGAAGTCCATGCGGTTCGAGATCAGGTTCAACGCGATTGCAAGAGCCAGGAACACGCCGAACACAATGCTCGTCGCCCACGTCAGCACGTCGCCGGTCTTGGACCCGAACGCCGTATTGCCCCCCGCGCCGCCGAACGCGCTGGCGAGTCCGCCGCCGCGACCCTTCTGGATCAGGATCAGCAGGATCAGGATCAGGCAGACGAAGATGAACAGCACGAGGCACGCGTAGAAGCTAAAGTTGAGCATGGTCGATTCTCGATTCTGACGGGAAGCGCGCCACGCACTCCCACAGTGGGGCAGGCATTCTTGCCCGCCTCGCGGCGCAGCCGCGACATTCAGCGATCAGGCCTATGGCCCGAGGCAGACAAGAATGTCTGCCCCCACAAGGTTAGCTCTGCCCGAGCTGCATTTCTTTCTGATACCACGAGGCTGCGGTTTTGCAGAGGGCGAGGAAGCTGTCGGCCTTCAAGGCCGCGCCGCCGATCAACCCGCCGTCAACATCGGCCTGCACCATCAAGCCCTGGGCGTTTTCAGGTTTCATGCTGCCGCCGTAGATGATCCGCACGCGGTCGGCGTAAGTCTTGTTTGCGGCCTTGCCGAGCCACTCGCGGATGAACAGTTGCACCGCCTGGGCCTCGGGGTCCGTCGCGTTGCGGCCGGTGCCGATCGCCCACACGGGCTCGTACGCGATGACCATCCGCGACGCGTCGTCGAGCAGCCCGCGGATTTCTTCGAGCTGCGCTCCGATGACTTCGAGCGTCTTGTCCGCGTCACGCTCCTCGATCTTCTCGCCGACGCAATGCACGAGCACCATGCCCGCCTTGTAGATCGCGGCCGCCTTCTTCGCGATCAGGTCGGACGATTCGTGGAGCACGTGCCGGCGTTCGCTGTGTCCGCAGAGGACGAACTTCACGTTGAAGTCGCGCAGCATGTCCACCGAAATCTCGCCGGTAAACGCGCCGCTCGGCTGATGAAAAACGTCTTGAGCGCCGAGCCAAACCTTGGACCCTTCCAACGCCTGGCCGACCGCGTCCAGGTACACGAACGGCGGCGCCACGCCGACGTCGACCGGCAGCCCCGTCGCCCCGCTGACCACCGCCTGCGCGAGATCGACCGCCGAGGCGCGGTTCGTATTCATCTTCCAGTTGCCACCAACAAACGGGACGCGGGTCATAATGCTCGCTCGTACGATAAACTGGCTCACCACCAAGACCCGGAGAAGATCAATCTAATTCAGCCACAGATTGGGCACAGACGAAATTACACTCTTAAATCTGTGTTCATCTGTGCCTCATCTGTGGCGAATTCTTCTTGCGCGCCTTTGCGGTGATCTCACGTGCCCACCGGCTCTTCGATTTCAAGGAACTCCCGCTTGTGGATCGCGGCGATCTGCCGGCACTGCTGCATCAGTTCCTTGAACATGTCCGGCAGCAACGCCTGCGGGCCGTCGCACTGGGCCTCGGCGGGGTTGTAGTGGACCTCGACAATAATCCCGTGTGCGCCGGCGGCCATTCCCGCCAGGGCGAGCGCGCCGACGAGGTCGCGCTTGCCGGCGGCGTGGCTGGGGTCGACGACGATCGGCAGGTGGCTCCACTGCCGCGCCACCGGGATCGAACTGATGTCCATCGTGTAGCGGATCGAATCCTCGAACGTTTTGATCCCACGCTCGCACAGCACGACGTTCTTGTTCCCCTGCGACAACACGTATTCAGCGCTCAACAGCCAGTCTTTTACCGTCGCGGCCAGCCCGCGTTTGAGCAGGACCGCTTTGCGCGTCTTGCCGACTTCTTTCAGCAGGTCAAAATTCTGCATGTTCCGGGCGCCGATCTGGAACATGTCGGTGTAGCGTTCAATGAGTTCCACCTGGCGGGTGTCCATCACCTCGGTGCAGATGGGCATCCCGAGTTCGTCGCCGGTCGCGCGCATCCATTTCAGCGCCTGTTCGCCGTGGCCTTGAAAGGAGTAAGGCGAGGTACGGGGCTTGAACGCCCCGCCGCGGAGAATCGTCGCGCCGCTTTCCTGAACGTGCCCGGCGATCCTGCGGAGCATCTGCTCGTTCTCGACCGCGCAGGGTCCGGCGATGCAGCAGGCGTGGTTTCCGCCGATGAGGACCTTCGGGACCGATCCGCCGCCCACTTCAATGACCGAGTCTTCCTCGTGGAACTCCCGGCTGGCGAGCTTGTACGGCTTCATGATCGGAACGACTTTCTCGACGCCGTCCAGCGACGCGAGATGGATGGGGTCAACCTGCCCCTCTTCGCCGATCGCGCCGATGACCGTGCGGAATGTTCCGCGGGAAAGGTGCGCCTGGCTGCCCATGCGCTCGATCTCGCCGACCACGCGGTCAATCGACGCCTGCGGCGCGTTAGAATTCATCACGATGATCAAGCGCTTTCTCCTATTGCACTTACGTCTGGACAATCGCCGCCGACACTGCCCCGTCCGAGCAGTTTCTCGCCGCATAAAGAGGCACGATCCGAGCGGGGTAAAGTCCGGTACTTTATTGCTTTGGCGTGCGGGAAGCAAGGCCGGCCACGCATGTTCCAAAGGCGGACGAAGGCAACTGCTTCTACCGAACGCAGACGCCGCCGACCCGCCGGACTGCGAAACCGCAAGCGGCTTGCAACCGGAGTTTCAAAGTCGGTTCGCTTTACTCGCTCGGCAAAATTGGTTTGTTCCGGAGCTTCGTTCGCATCCGGCTCAGCTCGACCGTCGGAATCGGGCGTGAAATAACGCGCTAGATCCCTTGCGGAGCCGGAGCTTCTTCCGCCGGCTGCTGGATCAGTTCTACCTTCACACGATTGACCTTTTGCGGCTCGGCGTCGAGGACGGTGAATCTCACGCCAGAGGCGTCGAAGGTTTCATCCTTTTCGGGGATGTGGCCCATGGTCGTGGAGACGTAGCCGCCGAGGGTGTCGAAGCCGGCGTCTTCGGGGAGGTTGAGGCCCATCAGGCGGTTGAGCTCGTCGATGTAGATGCGGGCGTCGGCCTCGGCGACGTTTTCGCTGAGGCGTTTGAACATCGCCGGCTCGAGCGGCTCGTGTTCGTCGCTGATGTCGCCGACGAGCTCTTCCAGGATGTCTTCAATGGTTATCAGGCCGGCGGTGCCGCCGTACTCGTCAAGGACAATGGCGATGTGGACTTTCTGCACCCGGAAGTCGTGAAGGAGGTCGCGCAGCGGCTTGGTTTCCGGGACGTAGATCGGCGGGCGGAGCGCGCTGCGCAGGTCGAACTGCTCGGCGGGCTGGCCGACGTAATGCACGAGGTCGCGGGCGTAGAGGATGCCGACGACGTGGTCGAGCGTGCCGTCGTAAACCGGAACGCGGGAGTGCCCCGACTCTTCAATGACGCGCTTGACCTCTTCGAGTTCTGCCGCCAGCGAAAGCCCGACGATCTCCGGCCGGGCGCTCATGATCTGGCCGGCGGTCGTGTCGCGGAACTGGATGACCGATTCGATCATCGCCCGCTCCTGGTCGCCGACGATGCCCTCCGCCGCGCCTTCCTCGACGGCCGACAGAATCTCCTGCTCGATGTGCTGCGACTCCACTTCGTCCGACGCGCCGACGGCCCGGCGGATCACGTCGTCGATCCAATGCATCGGCACGGTGATGAACAACACCACGGCCCGTAGTCCGTGCAGGAAACGCGCCCACGACGCGACGATCGCGTCGCCGGCGTGGCGGGCAAGGGCGTGCGGGATTGCGACGGAAACGAAAAGCGAAATCCCCCCGGCGATGAGCACAGACAGCAGGTAGCGCGTGAGCGTGGAGACGGTAGTTTGCTCGAAAAGATAAATCACGCCGAGCAGGATCAGGGTGTTCCCGAGAAGACGCCCGATGGCAGTGCCGAGGACCAGTTCATTAAGTCGTTCGAGGGTCAACTCGAGCAGGTGGGTCCGGCCCCGCTCTTCCAAAGCCTCGGCGAGGCGGACGCGGGACACGTCGCGGAGCGAGTAGCTGAGGGTCGCGAACATGAACGTCGCCAAGGCGGCCAGGGCGGTGAGGACGATGACGAGGACGACGACGCTCATCGACGCGCCTCCCCGGAATTCGCGGGCGAAGTGCGTCGTGACGCACGCCGTGTGCGCGCTTTGGCGGGCTTCGACTCGGGCGAGACGATTGCTCGGCGTTTAGTATTAAAGACGGGTCCGACGCCAAGTTGGGTAAGGATCATGTCTTCCGTGCGGTGCATCCTGCGGTAACCAGAGTCGGTTTTATCGTCGTGTCCGCACAGGTGCAACAGGCCGTGCAGGGCGTAAAGAAGTAATTCTCGCTCGACGGGATTGCCAAGTTCTTTTGCACGGCGCCCGGCTTCGGGCACGCAGACGACGACCTCGCCGGAGGTGGGCCGGCCGTAATGATCGGTGTCGAGTGGGAACGTCAGCACGTCGGTGGGGCCGGGAATTCCCAGGAATTGTTCGTGAAGCTGCGCCATCCGCGCGTCGCCGACGAGGGCGAGGGAAAGCTCGGCGAGCGGGGGGTCGAGAATGGCGTGGGCGGCGGGCAGATGAAGTCGAAGGAACGGGATAAAGCGTTTGCCCGTAGTCGCATGGAGATCGAGGACGAGAGTATTGGGGGGCAGGCATTCCTGCTTACCTCGCGGCGTAGCCGCGTCCCGCTTATTCGTTTTCGACGCCGCGGGTCGAGGCAGGCGGGAATGCGTGCCCCTCGAGGAAGCGGGGGGCATGCTTAAGCCGTCCTCGCGGCGGAGGTAATTGGGGTTTCCGCGCCGAGGCCGGTCAGGGCGTCCATTGAGGGGTACGCGATTCGGCCGTGGTAGATGCCGAGGAGCGTCTTCACCATGGATCGTTCGATCAGGTCGAGTTCCCGCATCGTCAAATCGCACTCGTCGAACTGCCCGTCGAGGAGCCGCTTGAGCGCGAGTTCGTGGACGAGGGTTTCAACCCGGCTCGCGGTCGGCTCACTCATGGCGCGGCAGGCGCTCTCGACGGCGTCGGCGAGCATCACGATGGCGACTTCCTTCGTCCGCGGCTTGGGTCCCGAGTACCGGAAGTGGTGGTCGGCGATGCTCGGGCTGTTCGGCTCACGCTGCGACCGCTGTGTGCAAGCCTGGTGGTAGAAGTATTCGACCAGCGTTGTGCCGTGGTGCTGTTGGATAAAGTGGATGAGCTGGGTGGGGAGGTTGTATTCCTTGGCCAGCTCGACGCCGTCTTTGACGTGGCCGGTGATGATGAGATACGAGACGTTGGGCGTGAGGTTGATGTGGCGGTTTTCGCCGCCGGACTGGTTTTCGATGAAGTAGTCGGCTTTGTTCATCTTCCCGACGTCGTGGTAGTACGCGCCGACGCGGGCGAGCAGGGCGTTGGCGCCGACCGCCTCGGCCGCGGTTTCAGCGAGGTTGGCGACTTGCAGGCTGTGGGCATAGGTGCCGGGGGCTTCCATCCCGAGGCGACGGAGCAGGGGCTGGCTGGCGTCGGCGAGTTCCAGCAACGTCATGCCTGTGGTGATGTGGAACGTTTTTTCAATGAAGGGCAGGATGCCGAGGACGACGAAGCCCGTCGCCAGACCCGCCGCCCCAACGTAAAGACAGTTGCTGATCATGAACGGCCAAGGCTCGAGCGAGAGCATCGCGGCGCCCGCGGCGGCGGCGATCATCGCGAGGGCGGCGGCGCCGCCGACTTCGATCAGCTTGCTGCGTGTCCGGACCTCATCCAGCAGGAAACACGCCGTCAGGATGCCCGACCACAGCACGATGAAGAACGACACGCCCTGCGAAAGGGCAACCGTGACCAGGATCGCGTGCATGCTCGCGATGCCGATGGCAAAACGCTGGTCGTAGCCGATCGTGAGGATCATCGCGGCGAGGATCGTCGGGGCGATGCCGAAGAGGTATAGCGGCCCGTTGCCGATGCCCGCGATCTGCGCGACCAGCAGCATCGACAGCAGCAACCCCGCCAGTGCAATCGCACGAGCGTGGTTCTTCACGAGCCGGGGCTGGAATTTGGCGGCGGAAGCCGCGAGGGCGATCGTGATGATAAGAACCGTCAGCGCGAGGCCGAACTTACCCTTCCATTGCCAGCCTTTCACGCTGGCAAGGTAGGCCATGTTTTCGGCGCGGAGAAGCTCCCAGTCTTCCTGAGTGAACTTCGACTTGTTGGCCGTCTTGGGAACGAGGATCGTATTGGCCGGGTAGCGGATATCACCGGCGGATTTGGGAACAAGCTGGACGGCGCGGTTCAGGGCTTCGGTGGTGAGGTTGAGGTCGAGCGTGTGCGTGGGTTGCAGCCGGGCAAGGGTGTAGTCGACGATCTTTGGCTGGAGCGACAAGCCGAAGAATTTTTCGACCTGGCTGGCGAGGAGCTGGCGGAAGGTTTCGTCTTTGACGCTGAACGTCCACGCCGGGTCGACCGGCGGGCCGGAGCCGGCGAGCAGGACCGGGCGACGGGCGCCGAGATCGACCTCCCGATCTTCGGCGGGCAGAACGAACAGCTTCAACGTCGCGTTTCCTTGCTTGATCGAGCGGGCCTTGGTTTCGTCGACGAAGGAGTTGACCCGCTTCTCGTACCCCGCCTGCTCCGGCTCGGTGGAGAGCTGACGAAGGGCCGTGACCGCCCCCGCATCAAGCACGCCGGCAAGATCCGGCGGAAGCGCGCCGGGCGGGGCGTTGGCGACGCGGTCTGGCAGGGTAAGCAGTTCCTGGCGGAGCAGTTCCCACGGGTTGCCGTTGGCGACATAAACACGCGGCTCGCGCTCGCGGGCGTCGTGTTGGCGCTGGGCAAGGAGGTGGGGGTCGGAGAAAGGGAAATCAACCCGGCTGACGATGTCGTGGGGGATCCACTGGTTCGGCCGGTAGCGCACGACCTCCTGGCGCAACATGAGAATGCACGACGCGAGCACGAAGAACGCCGCGGCGATGCCGAGCGACGACAGCACGCCGCTCGCCCGCATGGCATCCCAATCAAGCCTCGGCGTGTCAGGGCGATTCTTTCGAATCTCGACACGCCGGGAACGACTCTTGGTTTCCATTTTCGCAGTGGTCGGTGGTCAGTGGTCAGTGGTCGGTAAAGAAGTAATCTTCACCGACCACCGGCCACCAGTCACTGACCACTTCCTCTTTCGTACGCACTCACAATACTCTGCACCAACCGGTGTCGGACGATATCAGTCTTTTCGAGTTCCACCAAACCGATGCCTTTGATGCCGCGGAGCTTGTCGACGGCGTCGACGAGGCCGCTGCGCGTGCCGTCGGGGAGGTCGACCTGCGTGGCGTCGCCGGTCACGATCATCTTGGAGTCGTGGCCGAGGCGCGTCAGGAACATGAGCATCTGGGCGGCGGTCGTGTTCTGGGCTTCGTCCAAGATGATAACACTGTCGTTGAGCGTCCGCCCGCGCATGAAAGCGAGCGGGATCACCTCGATCACGTCGTTGACCATGAACCGTTTGACCTGCTCGAAATCCATCATGTCGTGGAGCGCGTCGAACAAGGGGCGGAGGTACGGGTTGACCTTGGCCTGGAGGTCGCCGGGCAAAAAGCCCAGGCGTTCGCCGGCTTCGACGGCGGGGCGGGCCAGGACAATCCGCTTTGACTGACCGCGCTTGAGCAGGCTGGCCGCCGCCGCCACGGCCAAGTACGTCTTGCCCGTCCCGGCGGGGCCTAAACAGAACGTCAGGTCGTTCTGGAACACCGCCTCCATGTACCGTCGCTGGCCCTCGGTCTTGGGCTTGATCGCATGGCCCTTGGCATAAACCTCAATCTCGCCAGCACTTCGCTCGTGGTCGACGTCTACCGCCCGGCTGATGGCGCTGCCGACGTCGTCGACGCTCAGCCAATCCTGCCGGCGGAGTTTTTTCTGCATCTGATCGAGAACTAGCGCAGCCTTACCGACTTGCTCATTATCCCCAGCGAGACGCAGCTCATCATCCCGGCTGACCAGTTGTATCCCGAAGGCGTCGCGGATCATCCGCAAATGCCGGTCGGCCGACCCGAAAAGGGCCAGTTTCTTGTCGGGTTGTTCGAGGGCAATGTTCAGGTTCACAGCAATCGCCGCCCTCCGGGCGGCACGCAGGCTTCATCCGATCAACGGGCGCGTCAAGCGGGAGCTACTTGTACGACCCGGCTGGTCCGGAAGATCGTTTGGTCGTTCGATGAGTGGCCGTCTCGGGATTCTCGCAGGACGCGAGGCCAATGTCGAGGCGGTAGGCGTCCCGGTAACAGGGACGTGAACGTCGTCAAGCTTACACTTGGTAAGCTGTACCGTTAGTAATTTCTAACCGTGGGTAGAAATTGACACGCTTTTGCTGGATTGTGTACAATCCGCCGATGCGACCTCCCGGAATGGGAGCCGTGTCATTTCTGCGTGAAAGTCGGAGAAACATCGAACTTGCAGCCGGTAAAGTGTGTACGTCGGCGGCTTTCTCCAATTGAAGGGTTGAGGTAGGGATTTATTTTCGGGTCCGCCAGCCGCATCGGGCAATCGCCCGAGGAGCAATCCCGAGGAGCAATAATGAAACGCAGAAAAGGCTTTACGCTCGTCGAATTACTGGTCGTCATTGGAATTATCGCGCTGCTCGTCAGCATTCTTCTGCCAACTCTCACCCGCGCTCGGGAAGCAGCCAACAAGACGATGTGCCTGAGCAACCTGCGCTCGGTGTATCAGATGTACGCGCTGTACGCCTTGGGCAGCAAGGACGACTGCCCAATCGGGTCATGGGGCGCCGCCCCAAATGCCGGCGGCTATCAGAACAACTATCAGATTTGGCACAACGACCGGTACTGCCCGCAGGGATTGGTCATCGAGCGGATGCTCACCAATGTGCCGGTGGCGGGCGATCCTCTGCCCAAGAGCAGCGACTTTAAGGTCTTCTATTGCCCCTCGGATGATTACTTGCACCACCAGTTCGACCAAGACAGTAATTTGTGGCAGCCCGGCGTCGCCCTCGCGTCTGTTCGTGGCGGGTACAGTAGCCGGGTCATCGATTGGGAAGATCGGGAAATTCTTTGGACCACTCCCACAGCCGCGACCCCTCCACCCTCCCAGTGTCAATATTTGGATGGTAGCAGCCGCAAAGTTCCGCGTCTGACAAAGATGCGAAAGAACGTCCTCTTTGCGGACATTGTTTCCGCAGGCGTGCGCGTCGAGCGAAGGCACAAAAAAGGCATCAACGTGCTCTTCGGCGACGGCTCCGGCAAATGGGTCGACCGCGGGGTGATCGACACTGAATTGAAGAACTCGCCGGAAACGTTTGCAACAGCAGCGAGGCCTTACCAAATAGCGATCTGGAAGAAACTCGATAAAGAGTTCTAAACAGCACTGGCTTAACTGCACTGAATGACAATGACCCCACCCCGCGCGACGGCCGCGCGGGGCGGGGTCATTTCTGGGCGCGACGCGGTCGCAGAAAACTACGTCTGATAAGATTGACGATCTCCTGCGGCGTTGGCATGATGCGTTTTGCGCTGCGGTCACGGAAGATCGTTGCAATTTGGGGTCCTCGCAAGGGTTTTCATCGGAACTTCTGCACTCTTCGTGCGTCCAATTCCATGTCGAGCCACGGTACGACACGACCGCCAGCAGACACCCGCGATAGCGGGATTGCCGCCACCGGAGACGCGCTCGCGGTGCGCGGGGCGCGTCCCGACGTCGCGCTGCTCCAGCAGGCCCAGGCTGGAGATCGCGGGGCCTACGGGCAGATCGTTTTGATGTACCAGGACCGCCTTTACAACGCGGTCGTCCGGCTCGTGGGAGACCGTGACGAGGCCCGCGACCTGACGCAGGAAGCGTTTACCCGCGGGCTCGCAAAACTCGACAGCTTCCGCGGCGATGCCGCACCGTATACGTGGCTGTTCCGCATCGCGGTGAATCTGACGATCAGCCAGTTGCGGAAGGTGCAGCGGCAGCGGGTATTCTCGCTCGATCAACCGAGCCGGAACGGCAGCGGCGGGAACGGGCGCTACAGCCCCGACGACCAGGCGTCCGGCCTGATCGACCGCGTCGCGCAAGACCGTGCCGAGGCCGGCCCGCTCGAGCGGGTTGAGAGCCGCGAGCGTGAC
>JBKJRK010000361.1:0-3267 GCA_046593135.1 Tepidisphaeraceae bacterium
AGTCAGGCTCAGGCTATGAATCCGCGGCGTCCTTGTTCCGGAGTTCAACTGCGAGCCGGATTAGGCACGGCTGCGAGCGGGGTTGAGGGCGTACCCTGCCATCGGAAGAATGGCACGCCAAGCGCCACCAGTCCGACACCGAGTAATGATTGAATCGGCCGCTCGTAGGCGGTGTTCAGGAGGATTCCCGTCATCGCGACCACGAACACCCCCGGCACCCATGGATAGCCAACGACGCGGTACGGCCGCGGCCTGTCCGGACGTTGTCGTCTCAGTTGAACAGCTGCTCGTAGCTGCTCGTCAGGACGAGCAACATCGACCAGACGCCGAAGGTGACGATGCCGGCCGTTGGAGTGTTATAGCGTGGGTGTATCCGAGACATCCATCGAAACGCGGGCGCGTCCTCAGACATCGGCAGACCGAGCCGCGATGCGGCGAGAAACGCCGAGGAGAGGCAGCCGAAAATCGAGACAAGAACCCCCGCCGCCAACAGTTTGCCGGCCGTTGGACCGAGCAAGGCGGTCGCGGCCTCTTCGCCGATCCTGGTGGACACGCCGATCTCGGACAGTGGCATCGCGCGGAAGTGTTCCGCGCTGCTTCGACCTCTCGGATTGATCCGAGAACGTCATCTATTACCCGATAAGAACCCCTCACGGTAGTCCGGCGGGCCGCTGACGGCAACCTAAGCCGCCGTCAGCGTTCGACAGTTAGCGGACGAGGCGAACTCTTGCCGGAGCGTCGATGGGAGTGTCGTTACAGCAGCGCGGGAACGTTGAGATTGTAGAACTCGGCTTCCAGATATTCGAGAGCGAGCGCGAAGTTGAGGATGTCGATGTCGTTGGCGAGCGATTGTGCTGTGGGATTGTAGCCGGGCACGGCGCCGCCGTTGAAGTTGAGGATGAAAGGCGACGCCTTCGCGAGCACTTCTGCAACCAACAACGGCTTTTCGAAGCTCTGCTCTTGGTTGTCCACGTTCAAGGTAATCGGGTCACCGACGAGCGTGTTGATCCATCCGGCGTGCCGGCCCTCAATCAACGCGATCGATCCTGCGGCGGCGAGGATGGCTTTGGTAAAAATTGCTGGTGCCGCACCCAGATACGCCCCGACTCCGGTGTTTTCGAGATCTTGCGATACCTGGAAAAACGCGCGGAAGTTGGGCTGCTCCAGATTCTGGAAATTAGGTTTCGGCCGCGGCGTTCCGCCGTAGGCCTGAATCGTGGCAATCACCGCCGTCACGTGATCGTTCTCGTGCCGTTGGATATCCTGGAAGTTGCGTCGAGTGTCGGCACCGCCTAAGCCCTGCGCCTCGGCGCGGCCCACGGCAAGCATCGCGGCCCCCGCGACACCGCCGATGGTGATTTTCTGAATGAACTGTCGCCGGTCTGTGCCCACCTCGGCAGTGGGCAGTTGGATATCCGTTTTCACTGGCATTGATTCCTCCGTCTATTCCGAATCGATCGCACTCGCTGCAAGATTGACTGCACGCGACACCCTGTTGTAAATCGGTTGAGTGCGGGCGATTACCATTTTCAAATCGCGTTGCGTCACAAGTTGGCAGTAGAGGCCCTCGATGACCCTTTTAAACCTATCTCTTGTTTCCCATGCAGGCTTCGTACCGGCTTTGGCCGCGCCGCACGCCACCTCTAAAGGAAATTGGACGCGGAGGAGCGGCGAAGGACGTGCTTATCCTGCTCTCGAACCGAGACCTCTGGCCGGTTATTGAGGATGGAATGACTGCGGCTGCGGTTCGTTTGATCCCCCGAAGGAAAAGGCTGTCGCCGAAACCGACGGCGGACGGCTCGTACTCTCGATAACCTGCCGGAGGCGGACGACAACCCTGCTACGCGATGGTGGGTGGAGCGGAAACCGCTTCGCCTGCCGCCGGTATATCGATGCTGACCACGCAGCCTTTTCCTGGGATGTTGCGGATGGAGACGTCTCCACCGTGAAGCACGGCGGCCTTTCGCGCGATCGATAGGCCCAGGCCAAGCCCGGTGCGATCAGTTCCGCGCCGATCGCGGAACGCCTCGAACGGGTCGCCTTGATCGTCTGCAAGACCACCGCACTCGTCCTCCACTTCGATGACCACGCGGTTGTCCTTCTGGCTGGCCCTGAGCATCACTCTCCCGCCGGCTTTCGAGAACTTAAATGCGTTGTTCAAGATGTTGGTGACTGCCGATCCGAGGATCTGGGCGTCCGCCATGACAGCCATTGCCGAATCGATCTGATCGGTCGTGAATTTCAGATCACGCGACTCGGCCTGGAGCCTGCCGACGACGGCGATCTCGTCAAGGAACGGCCCCATGGACACGCGTTCCCTCCGCTGATGTTTCGCGGTCATCCGGACGTGGGAGAGCTCGCGCTCGACCAGCTCGCGCAGGTTCGCGAGGCTGCGCCCCAGCACCGCCCCGGTGCTGCCATTGATCGCGACATTGCCCCGTTTCAGTGCCTCGAATGCGAGCATGGCGGTATTGAGGTGATCCCGAGTATCGTGCGCCACCTGTCCGGAACGCTCCGACTCTGCCGCGCTTCGTGATTCGCTGGTAATGCGCGCGTGCTCGGTGACGGCGCTGGCGATGGCTGTGTCGAGAGAGCGGTTGAGGGTGTGGAATTCGTCCGTGGTGATCGGCGCATTCTGTTCCATCGCCAGTTCCGTCACCGCCTGGCAAATGTCGCCGTAATCGTGCACGACTTGCGAGATCGTGAAACCCAGCGCCAGCAACTCGCCGCCGTGGAGGGTCGCGGTTGAATCCATCGCAGCCGAGGAATGCGAGTCCTTGTTCCTATCGGCGTCGAGCGTCGCCGCGAGTTGGGTCAGAAACAACGGCACACCGTTATCGAGCTCAGCCGGCGTGGCGGCCGGCCACGGACGCGCCGTCAGCTTTGCCCTGGCCTTCTCGATGATGGCGTCGCGATAGGTAGTGATGAACTCTGACAACATGGCGTGTTGCTACCGATCTTCGGACACTTCTCTGCCCTAACTACCCGTAATTATTGATCCCCCCGCCACTGCGGCGCTCGATGGTTCCATGTTAACTCCCGACCACGAATATCAGCCGGGATTCGATAAACACCCGATGAGCCCTGTTTTGCTGAAAACGGCCTACGGGCCGGGCGCGGGGCCACCCTAAAAGCGCGGATTTACGAAGGAAAATTGGAGGCGCCGCCCGGATTTGAACCGGGGATGGAGGTTTTGCAGTTATCCGATCGGGATTCCTGAAATCGGGCAAACCCTGTGTAAAGTCAACGAATTCAAATAGTTTGAGG
>JBKJRK010000568.1:0-3242 GCA_046593135.1 Tepidisphaeraceae bacterium
TCGCGCGACGGCGGTCCGGGCGACGCCAACCGCGTCTGCGCTCAACTCATGCCGCAAGGTAGCGACCGCATCGCTATAGTACGTTTCGCCGTGAACGAGCTTGCCGCCGTACGACCCGACCAAACCCACCAGCGCCGCCGACAAAAACAGACCCCCGCGGTATGACCACATCAGCCCCCGCCCCGCCGTCGCCCGGCGGGCGAGAACCGACAACACCACCGCGCCAACCGCGAGAATCGCCACCGCCACGCCAAGCCAACGATGAAGCGCTACCAGCGGGCCACGATCGCCTGTCGCATCCGCACTGGCCCATCCCAATACCGTCGCGGCGACCGCGGCGGTAGCGCCGATGTACAAGCAAACCAACGTCGTGTGCAGCGGCTTCCGCTGGCGGCGCACCACGCTCCAACTTTCCACCAGAGCCGCCACCATGAGCAACGCGATCGGGAAGTGCGCCACGGCGGGGTGAAAAATCCCAAAAAAGCGCCACCACGGCGGGATGTTAACGGCCAAAAGACCGGTCAGATCAGTCGCATTTGCTAGTTCTAACAAGCAAAACCTCCGATCAGCAAAGTCGTCCGCTCGTCACACCCGCGCCACAAACCTCTGTTCGCAGCCACGCCCGGCCATGCCCGGAACGGACGGTTCGTTGCGCCCGAACCGTACTACTCTGACTATCTCCTACACGTTTATTCACGGTTTGTTGTTGTGTCCCCGGAAGCAATGGCACGTCACCGGCAGTCCCCGATTTGGAGGCCGCGCCCCAGGAAAGACCTGAATCCAGCGGCACGGCCTCGTATAGGTGTTGATGCCGGGAAGCGAAAACAAAACAAATTGGGAGTCGGTCCGACTTGCTAACACGGAACGGCGCCCCCCCGACGGCACACGAGTTCGAGCACGCTGAAGAAATTTCGGCGATGCCGTGCGCGGGATTGTCTGGCCAGATGAAATCCACAGAGTAGCGGTGGCGATGACGAAGACTATGGCGACCGACAGAATGAGCAACCTCAACCTATCCACCAGGAACAGGAGCGGCAAAGCCTGGTAAATTTGGCATCGCCCCTCACGCTTGCGGACGCGGCACCTGGTCTGGGACGTCACAGCAGAAGTTCACGTACGCCGGACGTCGTGACACGTTTCACGAACATCACGTGCTGGCGATCCACTTCAGCACGTGACCGGCCAGGCGGTCGAGGGCGCGAACGGACAGCTCGAGATGCTCTTCCTTCGTGTCTTCGATCTTATTGTGCGAGATGCCCCGCAGGCTTTGGACGAAGAGCATGACGGTCGGGACGCCCGCGCGGCAGACCTCGGCCGCGTCGTGGAGGGGGCCGCTGGGTAGGCGGTGGGATACGCCGCACACTTCTTTGATCGCTCGGTCGGTCATTTCGATCAACTCGGGATGAAACGGGAATGGCGCGATTCGCCAGATCGGTCGCCAGGCCACGTCGATTTTTTCTTCGGTCGCAATCCGCCGGCTGGCTTCTTCCGCTTCATGGCGCATGGATGCGAGGACACCGGCGTCAAGATGTCGCTGGTCCAGCGTCATCTCCGCCTCGCCGACGACGGCCGTCACGATGCCGGGTTTGGTGACGACGCTGCCGACCGTGCACACCCCCCCGTGCCGGACGGCGATCTCCCGGACCGCCAGGTGAAGCCGCGACACGCCGGCCAAAGCGTCGCGCCGGTGAGCCATCGGCGTTGAGCCGGAATGGGCCGCCTGCCCGGAAAACGTGATCGCGTGCCGCTCGACGCCAAACGTCCCGAGCACCACGCCCATCGGCAGGTTCATACTTTCCAGCACCGGCCCCTGCTCGATGTGAAGTTCCAGGTAGGCGGCCGCCCGTGCCAGTTCCTTTCGGGCTTCCGAGGCGCGATCGATGTCGATCCCGTGGGCGCGAACTGCGTCGGCTAGTGTGATGCCGTCTCGATCCTTCAAATTTCGAACCTCATCAGGAACCAGCGCCCCCGAGGCCGCGCTGGAGCCGAACAGGCTGCGGCCGAAACGTGCGCCCTCTTCGTCCGCCCAATCAACGAGCCGCACCGTGACCGCCGGCGTCCTCTCGCCCGCAATTCGGCGGATTACTTCCAACCCCGCCAGCACATTCAGGCACCCGTCGAGCCACCCGCCGTTGGGGACCGAGTCGATGTGCCCGCCGATCAGTAGCTCGCGATCCGATTTTCCTTTCAGCGTTGCCCACAAATTACCCGCTTCGTCCTGGTGGACCTCAACCGGCAACTCGGACAGCTTCCCACGGAGCCATTGCCGCGCCTTGGCCCACGTCGGCGTGAACGCCACGCGCTGCGCGCCGTCGGCGTTGCCGGTCAGGGCGCGAAGTTCCTTCAACTCGTCGATCGTCCGTTTCGGACTTAAAGCACCCATGATGAAGACGCTCCTGGCGGCCGCTTACTTCCCGCGCCAAATGGGATCGTGAGCAGACTCGCTCGCGCTGGCGAACCAGCGGGTCGTCGTGGTTTTCTGCCGGGTGTAGAACTGGACGGATTCGGTCCCCTGCACGTGGAGGTCGCCGAAGAACGACTGGTTCCATCCGGTGAACGGGAACCACGCCATCGGCGCGGGGACGCCGACGTTGATCCCAATCATCCCGGCGTTGAAGTGCTGCTTGAACTGCCGGGCGGCGTAGCCGCTGCTGGTGAAGATCGAGGCGCCGTTGCCGAGCGAGCAGCCTCGGCCGATCGCCAGCGCCTCTTCGAGCGTGCCCGCGCGCACGACGGACAACACCGGGCCGAAAATCTCCTCCGTCGCCAGCCGCGTCCCGCACCCAACGTGGTCGACGACGCTGGGCTTGAGGAAGAACCCGTCCGCCGGCACGTCGCGCCGCCCGTCGAGGACGACGTCGGCGCCATCCGCCTTCCCGATGTCCAAGTAGCTCGCCACCCGGTCGCGGTGGGCTGATGAAATCAGCGGGCCCATGTCGACCTGTGCCGCAGCATCGTCCGTCCGTCCCACTTTCATGGTCGACGCGCGCTCCACCACGCGCCCGACGAGGGCGTCGGCGACGCCGCCAACCGGCACCGCGACCGACCCCGCCATGCAGCGTTCGCCCGCGCAGCCGAATGCCGACGCCCCGATCGCCGCCGCGGCCTGGTCGAGGTCCGCGTCCGGCATCACAATCAAATGGTTCTTCGCCCCGCCTGCCGCCTGGACGCGCTTGCCGTGTCGGGTGCCCATTTCGTAAACGTATTTTGCGATCGCGGTCGATCCGACGAACGACACCGCC
>JBKJRK010000574.1:0-3797 GCA_046593135.1 Tepidisphaeraceae bacterium
TCGGACCACCGCTCAAACGCGTAAGCCACGCCGTTGAGGTCTTGCCCGGCCGGTGCGACCAGGGCGCGCTCCACACCGACCACGCCGATCGCCGGCACCGAAGCGCTTTGCACCTGCCCGTCCAACTTCACGTTCACGCCCGGCGGGTCTGATTGGAGCGTAAGAGACGTCTTGACTGGCATAACGTCTACAAACGCCGTGTTCGTGACGCCGGCGACGTCGACGACCGTGAGCCGGATTCGGAAGAACACGTCCGGGTCGGTTTCGCCGGTGGTGGGCACGACGAACGTTCCGCTCGTTGTGCCGCTCGTCGGGGGGACAAACGGGTGCGAATGCTCGTCGTGGTGGAAGTCTACCTGCCACGTCAGGGCGCCGGCCGGCAACGCGCCGGTTTCGGGGTCGGTGCCGGCGCCGCTGAAGTGAAACGATTGTCCGCCGACGTAAGTCGTGCCCGGCGTCGGCGTCAGGATCTGGGCGGTCGGCGGTAGGCTGGCGGTGACGGTGAGCGTCGCCGAATTGCTCGTCGCCGAGCCGAAGCCGTTGATGATGCGGGCGCGGAACGTGGCCCCGTTGTCGGCGAGGGCGGCAGAAGCCAGCGTATACGTCGCCGCGGTCGCGCCGGGAATGTCGACGCCGTTCTTCTGCCACTGGTAGGTCAGCGGCGGCTGGCCGCTCGCACTGACCAGGAACGTCGCCGGCTGCCCGACGGCGGCGAAAGCGTTGGCGGGCTGGCTCGTGATCACCGGCGGTTCATTCACCGAGTACCTGATCTGATAAAGCGCGCCCGTCAGCGGCTGGCCGCCGGAGTCGGCGCCGCGCGCCAGGTAATACAGCGTCCCGTCCGGCGCCAGCGCCATCCCGGTCGGGAACGAAAGTCCCGTCGCGAAGTCGCTGACCGCGTGCGTGGCGGTGTCCATCGAATGGATCCACCCCTGGCTGTAGTCGGCGAAGAAATACCGGCCGTTGTAGCTCGCGGGAAACTGTTGAGGCGTGCCTTCGTAAAACGCGCCGCCGATGATGCAAACCTCGGTTCCGACCGATGCCCCGGGGTACGCGTGCACCGGCGACGTGAAGGCCGGATCAGTCGTATACCCCTCGGTGGTCGACCACCCGTAGTTTGCCCCGGACGCGCCTTCATTGATTTCCTCGAACGCCTTTTGCCCCACGTCGTTGATGTACATCAGACCGGTGGAAGCCTGGAACGTCATCGTGTACGGGTTGCGCAGGCCGTACGCCCAGATCGCGCGGAGGTCGCCGGCAAGAGTGCCGTAAAACGGGTTGTCGGTCGGGATCGTGCCGTCGGGGCTGATGCGGAGGATCTTGCCGCGCAGCGTGTCCAGCGCCTGGCCGTTCGCCCCCCGCGTGTTGTCGCCGGACGCGATGTACAGCATCCCGTCCGGGCCGAACGCCAGCGCGCCGCCCATGTGGAAGCTGTTGATCGTCGGCGGCATGTCGAACAGCGCCAATTCGCTGCCGGCGACCGCGATGTCGCCGGTCACGGTGAATCGGCTGATCCGGTTGTGCACTTCCGTCCCGTCGGCGGTGTAGAAGACGTACACGAAGCCGTTGGCGTCGAAGTCGGGGTCGAGCGTGATGCCGAGCAG
Source organism: Tepidisphaeraceae bacterium (assembly GCA_046593135.1). Taxonomy (GTDB): domain Bacteria; phylum Planctomycetota; class Phycisphaerae; order Tepidisphaerales; family Tepidisphaeraceae; genus JBKJRK01. The sequence continues at coordinate 1,605 of JBKJRK010000574.1, forward strand.
CCCACGCTCGCCGTTGGAATTGGCGCCGACCGTCAACAGCGGCGCCGGCAAAACCGCGCCGTTCTTCACGACCTTCACCACGCCACCCTGCTGGGCGATGAAGACGCGACCGTCCGGAGCCACCGTCATCGCCGACGGGCTCTGCAAGCTCCCGGTAATCAACGATTCCGAAAACCCCGGCGGCAACGTCGAAAGCAGGCAACGCGACTCCAGCCGCTCGCTGAAAACGACAGACCGACTAACAGGCCGTGCACCGGCTTTGCTCCGCATCGACTTCCTCAATTCGCACAGGGAAATGGTTGGCCGGATCGCGTTACAACGGATCGGCCACACGGATGGTATCACAACCCCGTCCGCCGGCGAAGCAAATTCGCCGCCACCGGACGCGAAGGAATGAACGCCAAGAGGCCAAGCCCGCCAAAGAAGATCAGCTCTGCCTCCCGTTTAACCAGTTTTGCATCGCATGTTCATTTCTTCCCCCACTCGCCCACTCAGACCCTTGCGCCGGATGCGACCAAAACCGGGTGACCGTTACATGGCCCCAAGTGGGCTACGCCACCTCTCGGAACAACGCATACGGTGCACTTTTATGCACACATCCAAGAGGTTGCAGGCGATGACGGCGTATAGCGAATTGACCCATCCGGAGGCAATCGACGCAACAACTCGATAATTTTGGAAATCGCGCAATTTTTGCTTGTATTACGCCGCGGTCACCTTATACTCTTGCCGCACGGTGGTTGGGGAGTATGACCACAGTGCAATCTTTTTAAACAGGGATGGATCGCATTTCGGCGTCTGGATGACGGTGTGGGACGTTTCTGCGTAGCAAAATGAGTGTGGCTGCCGCTTCGGCGGCAGAAGAAGGGACGAATCATGGGGACTTTTCGGGCAAATCGGGCGATTTTCTATTCAATGTCAGCCGTCGTCGGCGTCTTGGGCTTCGCCCAAGCAACCGCCAGCGCAGCGGTCATCACGACCGCCAACATCGTCGCCATCCCGGCGGGCGCGACCGGCTCGGGCAACGGCACCCTTGATCTGCGATTGTTTACGTTCTCCGGCTCCGAAATCGGCAACACGTCCGGCGCGTTCAACGGCGACAACGGCAACAACACACTGCCCCAGGGCGGCGGCGCGGACACCAGTTCCTTCGTCGAGTCCTATGTCACCACCGCCGGTGACCTCAAGGCCTACTACAACCTCAACTTCCCCGCCAACTCCATCAACCAAATCGCCCTGTTCCTCGATCTCAACGAGACCGGTGGCGGCGCCCCCAACAACACGCTCGCCAAGCTCGACATCATCCTCAATCCCACGACCGTCCAAGGCAGCCCCAACCCCGCCGGCGACGTCACCAGCGCCCAGCAGGCCGCCATTAACCAGGTCTACACCGGCGGCAGTTTGAGCGCTAACCTGAACCCGCAGCCCGCGGCCAACATCCCCGTGAACGCCCAGGGCGCCGGCTTCGCCGACTACGCGATCTTCACAGGCATCAACCCGTTCTTGCTCAACAACAGCGACGTGCTGCTGTTCAACATCTCGATGAACACGCTGAACAACGGCGCCGAGGAAATCTTCCTCAGCGGCACGTACGCTTCCGGCGACATTCCCGAACCCACGACCGCCGCCCTCATCACCCTCGCCGGCCTGCCCCTGCTGCGACGCCGACGGTGCGCGCAAAAGGCGTAAGCAAAGCCTTTACCGTGGGCGGCGTGCCTGCTGAAAAAATTCCCCGGCGGGAAGCGGCAGTAGGGGCGATGCCGTCGGTGGCATAGAAAAGTAGTCGATAGTTGGTAGTGCGTGTGAAGACCGCCGGCTCCACGATCCACTGCCAACTTTCTACTATCAACTGCCCACGCTTGACTTCCCTCGGGCCACGCCTTAATCCTGTTACATGGAACACCCGAAGATCCTGCACGACGGCATCACGTTTGACGACGTGCTGCTGATCCCCGCGCGCAGCGACTTTGTCCCCGCCGACGCAGACACCCGCACACGTATCACACGCAACGTCGAGCTGAACATCCCGCTGATCTCGGCGCCGATGGACACCGTCACCGAAGCTGCCCTCGCCATCGCGCTTGCGCAGGAGGGCGGGATCGGGATTATTCACAAGAATTTATCCGCCGAGAACCAGGCCCGCGAGGTTGAAAAAGTGAAGCGGAGTGAGAACGGGATCATCGTCGATCCGAT
>JBKJRK010000590.1:0-3940 GCA_046593135.1 Tepidisphaeraceae bacterium
ACCACGACGAGCTCATGACCCGCAGCGGCCGATACCGCCAGATGGTCGACCTTCAAACCCGCCCGCCCGAGCCGCTGAAAAAACCTTCCGACGAAATTTGGGCTCAATCCGCCGAAACGGTCGTCTGATCTGTAGCCGTGGAGTTGAGTCAACTCATGCGAAAGTCACGCTGATTGCACGAGGGGGTGCGTGACCCATTCGGCGGCAACCTCGTGCATGGGCATCTTGCCCATGAATCGCGGTACGCCGCGATTTTCGACCGTGGCCGGTCGAATCAGCAAGAGCAAAGCGTTCTTTTGCACGGGCGAGTTTTGACGGGACGCCGCGCCCCTGCTTTCTTGGCCGGCGTATCGGCCGACGTTGCCGAGTACGGCGACGCATGGGCTGGAAGCCCGTGCCACGAAACGCAGTCGCCGAATCCGTCACGCACCCAATGAAGCCCGTCTCCTTGAAGTCGAATTTGACCCGGCCTTGGTTCCCGCTATGATCTTGCCCGTATGACGTTGCGTGCCCAGAGCATCCGGCCCATCATTATTACCCTAGGACAACTCGGGTAGGGCTGCTCACGCACGCAGATTCAGTTGACGCCGCCCTGCCCCTTGTTGGCAGGGCGTTTTCGTTTGGCGGGAAAATTTGTTTCTTCAGGTGAGTCATGAGCAACCGACGCCGGATCGAGATCTACGACACCACGTTGCGGGATGGAACCCAAGGTGAAGGGTTTAACCTGTCGCTCCAGGACAAGCTCCTGATCGCCGAAAAGCTCGACGATCTCGGTGTCGACTACATCGAAGGGGGCTACCCCCTTTCAAACCAGAAGGACGAGGCGTTTTTCCGCGACGTGCGGGCGCTGAATCTCAAGCACGCGAAAATCTCGGCCTTCGGGATGACCCGCAAGCGCGGCGTAAAGGCAGAGGAGGACGTCGGCATGCGCGCCCTGCTGGCGGCGGAGACGCCGTGCGTCACGATCGTCGGCAAGACCAGCGACTATCAGGTGAAAACGGTGATGTCTGTCTCGCTGGAAGAAAACTTGCAAATGATCGGCGATTCCGTCCGTCTGATGCGGCAAGCCGGCCGGCAGGTCGTGTACGACGCCGAACATTTTTTCGACACGTTCCGCGGTAATCGCGCTTACGCCTTGCAGACGTTGCTGGCCGCACAGGAAGCCGGGGCATCAGTCCTGGCGCTGTGCGACACCAACGGCGGCAGCATGCCCGAACTCATCGAGGAAGCGGTGACCGCGGTGCGAAAGGAAACCGGCGTCACCATCGGCATCCACACCCACAACGACGGCGGCGTCGCCGTCGCCAACGCGCTGGCGGCCGTCCGCACGGGCGCGAACCACGCCCAAGGCACGATCAACGGCGTCGGCGAGCGGTGCGGCAACATGGACCTCACCACGCTCATCGCCAACCTTCGCCTCAAGTACGACCTCGACTGCCTCCGCGGCGACTCGCTCCAACACCTCACGGAGGTCAGCCGTTTCGTCTTCGAGACGGCCAACATGAACCTCGTCTCCGGCCAGCCCTACGTCGGCTCCAGCGCGTTCGCCCACAAGGGCGGCATGCACGTCCACGCCGTCCAGAAAGACGCCAGCACCTACGAACACGTCTCGCCCGAATCGGTCGGCAACACGCGGAAGATCCTCATCAGCGAGCTCTCCGGCGCCAGCAACATCGCCGCCAAAGCGGGCAAAAAATTCGACATCGAATCCGACAAGGCGGTGCAGCGCCGCGTGCTCGAACGGGTGCAGGAACTCGAAAACGTCGGCTACCAGTTCGAAGCCGCCGACGCGAGTTTCGAGCTTCTGTTGCGCAAGGAAATCGACCGCTACAAGCGGTTCGTCGACCTCGAACACTACCGCGTGATCGTCCTCCGCATGGAAAGCGGCGCGCCCATTTCCGAAGCGACGGTCAAAGTCCGCGTCAGCGGCCACCCCGAGCACCGCGTCGCCGAAGGCGACGGGCCCGTCAACGCGCTCGACGGCGCCCTCCGCCGGGCCCTGCGCCCCCACTACGCCGCGATCGACGGCGTGCACCTGACGGACTACAAAGTCCGCGTCATCAATTCCAAGGACGAAACCGCCGCCCGCGTCCGCGTCATCATCGAATGCCGCCGCGACCGCGGCGACGGGACCAAGGACGTCTTCGGCACCATCGGCGTCAGCGAAAACATCATCGACGCCAGTTGGCAGGCGCTGGTGGACGCCTACGAGTATCACCTGATCCTGACGGAAGAGCAGGCCAAAAAAGATTCGTGACCGGATGCGTGATGTACGATCCATCTTCTCACTCCCGTAGACCTGCACGACACATGGGCCGTCTTCCGGGCCAGCCACAACTCGACGACGTGCTTATCCGCCTTCGAACCTGATAGGCGCGGCGTATGCCTTACTTGCAAACGCGCGCCGCGCGCCGGAGAATTCCGCGTTCCCGATCATGGACGACCTCACAGACATCCCGCCCGAGAAGTTCCCGCGCCACATCGCGATCATTATGGACGGCAACGGCCGGTGGGCCGTGCGGCGGGGGCTGGAACGCGTCCGCGGGCACCAGCAGGGCGCCAGGTCGGTGCGCGACGTCGTCACCGAATGCGCCCGGCTCCGCAAGGCGCACGGGGGGCCGGATTTTCTGACGCTGTATTCCTTCAGCATCGAAAACTGGAAGCGGCCGGCGAACGAAGTGACGTTCTTGATGGAAATGTACATCGAGTACCTCCGCAGCGAACGCCGGACGATGATGGAGAACAACATCCGCTTCCGGCAGATCGGCCGGCTCGAGGAGCTGCCCGAACCCGTGCTCGATGAGATGCACGTCACGCTTGCCGAGACGGAAAAAAACGACGGATTGACGCTCGTGCTCGCGCTGAATTACGGCAGCCGGGCGGAGATCACCGAAGCGGTGCGGGCGATCGCGGAGAAGATAAAGGCGGGCGAGTTGGAGCCGCGCGACGTAAACGAATCGACCATTGCCGAGCACCTGTACACGGCAGACATGCCCGACCCGGACCTCCTGATTCGCACGGCCGGCGAGATGCGCGTCAGCAACTACCTGCTCTGGCAGATCAGCTACGCCGAGTTGTTCGTCAGCGACGTGCTGTGGCCGGATTTCGGGGTGAATGAGTTACATCAGGCGATTCGCGAATTCTCCCACCGCAACCGACGGTTCGGCGCACTGGACCACACCAACACACTGACCAACCGGTAGTCTTGGGGTAGACCTTTGCCTCCTCGCAGTGCACGCAATCTGCAGGACGACCAACGTTTAGCGTCGAGGGGGCCGGAATGCCTGCCAGACCAAGCCGCCCGGTTTGCCCGCTTCGCCCGCCTCGCGTACAACCGCCCGGCGCATGCCGATGGAACGCTCGCTTCGCAACCGTCTGACCTACGGCCCGATCATGCTGGCGGGCATGTTCACGCTGCTTTGGCTGGATCAGCGGATTCAATCGTGGACCGTCTCGCTCGACCCGGACCGTGAACGCGGCGTCGCCGGTGTCGGGCTGCTGATTTTGCTGCTGTTGATCCTCCCGCCGGCGTCGGTTGAGCTGGCGACGCTCTTCGCCGCCGAGCGCGTTCGGCCGTACCGTTTGATTTCAATTCTGGGGTCGGCGGCGCTGATCGTTCACGCGTTTGCGACGCAATTTCAACAGTTCCAGCCGATCGCCGCGTCGAGCCTGGCGTTTATCATCGTGTTCGTGATGCTCTTAACGGCCCTCGCGCGCGCCTCGACCCGCCAGACGCAGGATGCCATCGTCCACATGGCCGGCACGGTGCTCTCCACGCTTTACCTCGGCGGACTGGCATGGTTCCTCATCGCTTTGCGGGTCAAAGGGGCCCGTCACGTCTCGGGATCAACCATGCTGATCCTGATGATTCTGTTGTGCGTGAAATTCACCGACATCGGCGCCTATTTCGGCGGCCGGGCGCTCGGCAAACGAAAGCTCA
>JBKJRK010000097.1:0-4650 GCA_046593135.1 Tepidisphaeraceae bacterium
ACCGTAGGCTGTCCATGATGAGCTGGAGTACGCGCGGGTGGGTCATGTTGAGCGTATTGCCGCAGCCGGTGAAGTCGGTGTAGTAGCGTTTGTCTTCTTCGGACAGGCGGTAATAGCTGGCGTTGTCGATGCCGCGCCAGGAGAGCGTCGGCCCCATCTGGTTGCCTTCGCAGGTGTGGTTGTAGACGACGTCGAGGATCACCTCGATGCCCGCCGCGTGAAGCGAGCGGACCATCATCTTGAACTCCTGCACGCTCTTCCGCGGCGATGCCTTCGACGCGTAAGCGAGGTGCGGCGCGAAAAAGCCGAGCGTGTTGTAGCCCCAGTAATTCGCCAGGCCTTTTTCAATAAGATGGCGGTCGTTGAGGTGGTAGTGGACCGGCAGCAGCTCGACGGCGGTGACGCCGAGGCTGTGGAGGTGATTGACGACGGCTTCCGACGCCATGCCGGCGTACGTGCCCTTTTTTTCATCGGGCACGTCGGGATGGAGCGCGGTCAGGCCCGTCACGTGGCACTCGTAAATCAGCGTCTTGTGCCAGGGCGTTCGCGGCGGGCGGTCGTCGCCCCAGGTGAACGCCGTATCGACCACCGAGGCCAACGGCGCCACCGCGGCGTTGTCGCGGTCGTCAACCGACAGGCTGTCCGAGCCCGGCCCCACGCTGTACGCGAACAGCGCGTCGTCCCATTTCACGTCGCGCCCGATCGCCTTGGCGTACGGGTCGAGGACGACCTTATTGGGGTTGAAGCGGTGGCCCTGGCCCGGGTCGTACGGGCCGTGCACGCGGAATCCGTAGAGCTGGCCCGGCTCGATGTCGGGGAAATACCCGTGCCAGGCCATGTCGGTCTGCTCGGGCAGAGCGATACGTTCAGTTTCCTTTTCGTCGCGAACGTCGCCGTACAGGCACAACTCGACCTTCGTCGCGTGTTCTGAAAAGAGCGCGAAGTTCACGCCCACGCCGTCCCATGTGGCGCCCAACGGGTACGGTCGCCCCGGCCAAACTCGCATGCAATACGTCCTCTCACTGAAACGATTTCTCACTGTCGCTATACCGCCGAGGCTGGTTGGCCGACAACGCACGAAATAAAGCGCGGCTGCGCCGGTGCGATGGGGCGGAAAAATTGGCCGTAACCGGTTTACCGCTCATTGTATAAGATGCAACGAAATACGAGGCGCCACGCGATCCAGTGTTATCGACAGGTCGGGTTGCGATCGGTCGCCTCGATGAGAAAGGAACCGGCAATGAGCATGCGCAGCTACGCGTTTTTTTTTGCGGCTTTGATGGGGTTAGGGACATTCCTCTGTGCGGGTTGCAGTTCGAGCACCGCGACCCCGGCTTCGGCCAAGGCGGTGGGTAGCCTGATCGACACGCGCGACCAACTCGCCCAGGGTCGCAAGCAAGTCGACGAGACGCAGTCCGCACTCGACGCGCTGCAATCGCCCGACGCCGACCTTCCGGCGGCGTTCGCGGCTTTCCAGAAGGAAGTGAAGGAATCGGAGGCGGGAGCCGCGAAGGTTCGCGAGCGGGCGAAGGACATGAGCGACCGGGCGGCGGAGTACCAAAAGGTGTGGCAGCAGGACACCGCCGAGTTGAACAACCCCGACCTCCGCGCCTCGGCGCAAACGCGCGCCACGCGCGTCCGCGCGCGCTTCGACTCAGTCACCGCCAAAGCCGCCGACGCGCGAGCCGCGTACGAGCCGTGGATCACCGGCTTAAAAGACATCGAAAAGTACCTTCATAACGACATGACCGCGGCCGGCGTGCGCAATGCCAAACCGGCGTTTCGCAAGGCCAAAGGCGACGGGGAGGCGCTCGCTCAGAAGATGGACGCCTTTTCCACCGAATTAGCCGACGTCGCCGCCTCCTTGTCTCCGCCCGTACCCTCGCAGGCAGAGAACGACAAATAACTGCCACTGAATAAGGGTGCGTGATCACGCGCCGATCGTCCGTGGGTTAGCCGCTGCCCGCAGGGCAGCGTCGTGTCGCATGGGTGCGTACTCGTGCACCTTCATTTAGATTGGCCGCACGGGCGGCTGTCGTAGATGGAGCGGTATTGTTTGGCCTGCGAATTTTCGTAAAACAGGCCGCATGAAGTTTCAACAGGGCGTAGTTCACGCATGCCCCAATTCGTTCCGGACCGCGCTGGCCGTTGCCGCGATTGTGGTTGGATTCTTGTCCGGCGCTCGTGCCGACGAGGTGCTGTTCAACAACGGCGACCGCCTGAGCGGGGAGGTTTTGTCCGCCGAGGGCGGGACGCTCAAGATCAGGACGTCTGTCGCCGGCGAGGTGACGGTCAGCTTGAGCGACGTGAAGACGTTCACGACTGACAAGCCGCTGAAGTTGAAGATGAAAAGCGGCGAACGGATCACCGCTCCCGCTGCCGCCGCCGAGGCGGCGGGCAAGGTAAAATTGCAGACCGACGGGCAAGCCCGCGACGTTTCGCTGCAAGAGGTCAAGTACGTCAATTTCAGCGAGGCGTGGTACGGCGCGGTCGTCGCCGGCGCGACGGTTGCGCGGGGCAACACGTCCTCGGAAGACATCAACGCCTCCTTCGACCTAAACCGCCGCCGCGAAATCGACCGCTGGACCGTCACCGGCGGCTACAACTACGGCCGGCAGCGGAATAACGACACGAACTTCAAAAGCACCAGCACCGACAACTGGTTCACGACGGGCAAGTACGACTACTTCTTGACCGAAAAATTGTACGCCTTCGGCTCCTTGCGCTACGAGCACGACCGCATCGCCGACCTCGACTACCGCCTCGTTCCCGGTGCGGGCCTGGGTTATTTCTGGGTCGATCGACCCGACTTCAAATTCGATACCGAGGCCGGCCTCGCCTACGTCATCGAGAAATACGGCGACGGCCGGGAGGATGACTTCCTGTCCGCCCGCTTCGCGTATCACCTGAAGAAGAACCTGTGGGACGACAAAGTCGCGTTCTTCCACGACTTTGAGTACTACCCGAGTCTCGAGCGACTCGATGACTTTCTCGTCATCGCCGACGCCGGCCTGCGGGCGGCAATCACCGGCAACATGTTCGCCGAATACAAGTTCGAGTACCGCTACGACGCCACCCCCGCCGAAGGCAAACACTACACCGACCTGCGACACGTCGTCGGCATCGGCTGGAAGTTCTAGACGATTTGAAACGAGATCCGGTGCCGGCCGCATCCTGGATGAAGGTGAACCGCATGCTTAAGAAACCGATAGCGTTCCTGAGAAACAACATGACCGAGTTCGGTAACTTCGCCTTCAAGGGCAACCTGATCCAGCTCGCGATCGGTGTCGTGCTCGGCGTGGCGTTCGGAAAGCTGGTCACCTCATTCGTCGACAATTTGTTTATGCCGTTGCTGAGCGTATTTACCAGGGCGGCGGGTGAGGGAACGCCGGGATACTTGCATTGGCAATGGCAGGGCATTCGGTTTGGTGCGTTTCTGGGCGACCTGATCAACTTCCTGATTGTCGCGTTGGCGATCTTTGTTCTGATGGTCAAGGTGATCGGCTGGATCATCAGCTTCACGAAGAAGGCGGCCGGCACGCAGACCGCGCCGTCGGAGCCGACGGAGAAGGAGTGTCCGTTGTGCCTGATGAAGATCCCGCTGAAGGCGAGCCGATGCGGCCACTGTGCGGCGGATTTACCACAGGCGGGCGGAGTCCCTACTGTCGTTGTGTAGAGACTGTCAACAAAACGTGCCCCTCCCTCAAGGGGCGCGAATTTTACCAGTGAACGACGGAGTACGGACCGTCTTCGCCGGTGACCCGTGTGATCTCGAATCCGTCGCGGCCCAGCACCTGCCGCATGACTTCAAATTCGCTGATCGAGCCGCTCGCGGGGACGACGGCTTCTGCCATGCCGCGATCCAGCGCGTCGGCGATCCGTCGGCGTGCGTCGTCAACGCCCATCCGGATCGCCTCGCTGTGAGCCCGCCGCCGGTCGGCCGATTCGATTGACCTTTTCGCCATGTGTTGATCCATCCGTGGGGGTTGCGCGTTGAGGCGTGTCATGAGCCGCCGCACGGTTGCTACGCGAACCCCATGACTTTCGGCATGATCAAACAGAGCCGGACTGTGACGGGACTGCGCGAGGAGTGTGTTCAGATCTTGTCAAATCGTCTTAGGCGGCGCCGCTAAGGAGGGCGCGCGTCATTTCGGGAGGCAGGCGGGCCGGCAAAGCGCGGGCGACGGCGGCGGGCGTGGGGCGGCCGAGCAGGTAGCCCTGGCCGAGATCGCACCCGATCGATTGCAACTGGCACAACTGCTCGTACGTCTCGACGCCCTCGGGTCCTCGCGCGAGTTCAGGGCCGCTGAAGCGGCCCTGCCGGGTGGAATTGAGACGTGACGCGCACGGATCAATCCCGATCCGTATAAGAGCAAGTTCGCTGCAGCCGGTGAGGATGTGCGGCGTGTCAGCCCCGCCGCGCGGCCGCTTGCGGGTTCGCAGGCCGGAAGGGCACTCCAGTCTGCGAAACCGCAAGCGGCGATCGGTAGTGTCCGCTATGCCCGAGGTGCACTTTCCCTAGTCGGCGCGTGCGACGGCATTGGTGCAAGGACGGGATGATCTCGATAGGCGAGTCTCAACCGTATGAAAAGTTACTTCCTGGCCGAGGCGATTCGCTCATATGTAATGAGGGCGGACGCTGGCGCGGTC
>JBKJRK010000232.1:0-2811 GCA_046593135.1 Tepidisphaeraceae bacterium
CCTTACCCTAACCCTCTCCCGGCGTACCGGGAGAGGGAATCAGAGTGCACATGCGATCGCGCCGCCTGTAGCCGGCCACGTTACATTCCGCCTCGCCCCTTCGGGCGAGTCCCCTTAGAATCGTTTCGATGTCCGAACCGGCGGAGAAGCAGCATGACGCAGGCGTGCCGTCGTCGCGTGTGTTTCTCCGGCTGTTGCGACTGCTACGGCCGCATTGGGCGATGATCGCGCTGGGGCTGACACTGCTTCTGATCTCGGCGCCGTGTGAGCTTTTCCCGGCGATCGTCTGGCGTTACGTCACCGACGAGGTCGTGCTTCAGCACGGCCGCTCGCCGTGGCTCACCGCGTGGTTTAGTTTCGGCGGCCGGCTGCAGGGGGCGCCGGCGATGCTCGTGTCGTCGGTCGGCTGGTTGGTGGCGATCTACGCCGTCGGCGAGTTGTTCGCGACCCTAAACACCTGGATCCTGAGCCGGGTGGCCCAGCGGTTCATGTTGACGTTCCGCAACCGCGTGTACCGCAAGCTCCAGAGCCAGAGCCTGTCGTATCTCCAGCGCCAGCGGACGGGCGACCTGATGAGCCGGGCGATGGGAGACGTGGACGAGCTTCAGTCGTTTATTGTCGGGAGCATCGACGTCATTATTGGCGAATCGATTCTCTGGATCGGCGCGGTCGCCATCGTGATGAGCGCCAACTGGAAAGTGGCCAGCGCCTCGCTCGCGCCGCTCGTGCTCGTGTATTTTTTGCTTCGACTTTTCAACGCGCGGATCAAGCCGATCTACGCCGCGGCGCGGGAGCGACTGGGCGACGTCTCGACGCGATTGCAGGAAAACCTTTCCGGCATCGTCGTGATCAAAATCTTCGGGCGCGAGCGGCAGGAAGCCGAGCGGTTCGAGGACGCCAGCGGCGGCTACTACAACGAACAGATCCGCTCGATCAACGCCAAGGCGTTGTTCTTTCCGTTCACCCGGGCAGTGGGGTTTTTGAGCAACGTGATGATGATCGGCGTCGGCGGGTACTACATGCTGCAAGTCCCGCCGCAGTTCACGGCCGGGGACGTCGTTCTCTTCCGCGCGTACTGGTGGCGGCTGTTCGGGCCGGTGCAGACGCTCGCGCGCGTCAACGACATGGTCCAGCGCGCGTCGGCGGCGGGGCGGCGCGTGTTCGAAGTGTTGGACGCGCCGGACGAGTTGCCCGACGCAAAGGACGCCGAGCCGCTAGAAGTGGTGCGTGGTGCGATGGAGGTCAGAAATGTCACGTTCAGCTATGGCCCTGAAGCATTCTTCACCCGTGATACGGCCGTCTCGGCCGTGCCTCGCAGCATGGAAGCCGGGAGCGGCGCGATTTCAGACGGCTTGAACATCAGGCACGGGCGGGACGCCCTTGTCACAGGCGAGGTTCAGGGCGCCACCGTCCTCCACGACGTATCGATCCGCATCCCACCCGGCCAGACCGTCGCGCTCTGTGGGCCGAGTGGGTCGGGAAAGAGCACGATCCTCAACCTGCTGCTGCGGTTTTACGACCCCACCGCCGGGGAGGTGCTCCTCGACGGGCGGGCGCTGCCGTCGATCCGAAAATCGAGCTTGCGGAGCCATTTCGCGCTCGTGCAGCAGGAGACGTTTCTCTTCAACGACAGCATTCTTGACAACATTTGTTACGGGCACGCCGAGGCGACGATGGAGCAGGTGATCGCGGCGGCAAAAGCGGCCAACGCCCACGATTTCATCACGGCGTTGCCGAACGGCTACGACACCAAAGTGGGCGAACGCGGCGTGCGTCTCTCGGGCGGGCAGAAACAGCGCATCAGCATCGCGCGGGCCTTCCTCGCCAACCCCCAAGTCCTGCTGCTCGACGAACCGACCAGCAGCGTCGAGCCCGACTCCGAAGCCGCCATCATCGCCGCCCTCGATCGCCTTATGGCCGGGCGAACCACGGTCCTGACCAGTCACCGGCCGAGCCTGATTCAACAGGCGGACCAGGTGTACGTGATCGAGAACGGCCGGGTAACTGAACACGGCACGCCGCGCGAGCTGGCGGCGGGCGACGGGTGGTTTGCCCGGTTCATCCGCTCGGCCGCGGAGTTCCACGAAGCGGGTGCGGAATTACTGATCCACGAAAGCGAGCGGAATGGGCGACTGCCCGCGAGCGGGGCACGAAGGGACGCGAAGGAAGAATGAGGGGTTGTTGTGAAAGAGCAGGGCGGTAAAGGGTTTCGGTTCGATTCCGTCTACGGGGTGGATTTCAGCGGCGCAAAGCTTGCGGGGCGAAACATCTGGGTCGCCCGCGCCGACGTGGTTTGCGGAGGCCCGAAGGGCCGGGGCATTCTTCGCCTCGTCGAACTCGCATCGCTGGAAACACTTTGCGGAAGCGCCGAGCGCGAACCCGCTTTGCGCCACCTCGTCGATCTAATCACCCAATCGCAGAACGCGCTGTGGGCGATGGATTTTCCGTTTTCCCTGCCGATCGAAATCATGCCGGACGTAGCAACGTGGGCCGACCAACTCGCGATGTTGCACGGTGCGTGTGACAACGCGTACGGAGTGGGTCTGGATTGTGTCGAGCGGGCGAAGCGCCTTGGCGGGCCGTTGCACATCCGCCGGCAGACCGACGCCGAGGCGAAGACGCCGTTCGACTGTTACCACTACCGGATCATCTACCAGTATTTCTACGGCGTGCGCGACGTACTGGGGCCGCTGTGGGAGCGGAAGGGTACCGCGACGATTCCGTTCCAGTACCCCCGGCTGTCTCGGGCAACCCGCGTTTTGATCGAAGCGTGCCCGAACTCGACGCTGAAACGGCTCGGGCTGCCGCACC
>JBKJRK010000273.1:0-3466 GCA_046593135.1 Tepidisphaeraceae bacterium
CCGACGGCCAGCTTGTACAGAACCCCGCCCAGCTGGCCGACCGGGGTGTGCCCGGCGACGTTCATCCCCAGCAACATGTAATAGACGACCGAAACTGCAAACCCGCTGAACAATCCAAAAAAGTACATCCCCCACGACGCACCGCGGCTGCGCGGCGTCGCGACGGGCGGCTGGTAATCAAGTTTCGGCGGCTGTTCGGGGTGCATGGGTCTCCTCTAACGACGCCTTTCGTGAACGGGCGAGTTGCCACAGGCACACCCCGGCCGCCGCCAGGCAGGCAAGTTGGATCGCGCTCAGGCCGACGACCGGAGTGTCGCGCGGTTTCAGGAACTCGATGAAGAACCGGAAGCCGAGGTAGCCGAGCATGAAAAGCCGAAACATTTGCCCGTTGGGGCGAGGGCTTCGCGACCGAAAAAACAGTAACGCGCCGAGCAGGACGATAAACACGATTTCATAAAGCTGCGTCGGATGTCGCGGGCCGTCGCCGAAGTCAACGCCCCAAGGCAAGTTTGTGTGCACGCCGTGCGTGTGGTCGTCCAGTCCGGTCAGGAAACATCCCACGCGCCCGATGCACATGCCGGCAATCAAAGGAAAGACGAACGAGTCACCCGTCGAATGGCGGATGCCGAGTCGGCGTTTGGCGATTTCGATGCCCGCCCATCCACCGAGCAGACCGCCGACGATGGTTTTGCCGCCGACCCAGGCGCGGGGGTCGGCGAGATGCCGGCGGTAATGGTCGAACGATTCGAGAAAAGCCAGCGCCTTCGACCCGAGCAATGCGCCGAAGACGCATCCCACGATCACCCACATGCCTTGCTCGACCGGCATTGCGGTTCGCATCCATCGCTTTCGCGTCAGCAGATAGAGTTGAAATCCAGCCGAGTACGCGAGCAACTCCATCAGCAGGTGCGGATGAACGCGATGGCCGAAGACGTTGAAGTAAACGGGGAAGCTCAAGCCGGCTCCCTTATAGCACGGCGGGTGCGGGAGGGGGGGGTGATTTGTGGGAGGGGAAGGTCAGCCCTCTTCGACGACGACCTTCGGCAAAATTTCTCCCAGGTCTAGCGGCCGAACCCACCCCGAATGCTCCGTCATCGCGTTGGCGGCTCCACATGCCGCCGCCAGCGCGAGGGCCGGGCGGGGGTCGTTTGACGTCTGTCGATGGCGCCCCGCGGCCAGCCCGGCTGCGAAGGCGTCGCCGGAGCCGACGGCACTAATCGCCTTGATCGGCGGCACACGCACGCGCCAGAAGCGCCCCAGCTCGTACGCCAGCGCACCGTCTTGGCCCAGCGTGACGACCAGTGCCCCGGCCTGCGGGGCGGCGTGCTCCATCGCCTCGCGCAGCTCCGATTCAGTCGCCAGCTTCCGCCCGACCGTCGCTTCAAACTCCTCTTTGTTGCATTTGGCCACTACGCCCGGCTGCCGCAACGCCTCGAGGAGCGGCTCGCCCCGTGCGTCGACGATCACGTCCGGATTCTTCCCGCGAAACCGCCCCAGCCACGTCGCATAAAAGTCCGCCGGAGCCCCTCCGGCGAGCGACCCCGAAAACACCCACGTCGCGGCCAGCGGCAAAAGCTCCTCGAGCTTCCGCGCGAGCAGCCGCCAGCCTTCCGGGTCCACCGGCGCCGATTCCTCGACGAGTTCCGTGACGGCGCCCGTTGCCCGGTCGACGACGGTGGTGCAGAGCCGGGTGGGAGCGGCGACTTCGACGAAAGCGTGGCGAACCCCGACGCGGTCGAGGTGTTCCCGCAGTTGCGCGCCGCGCGCCCCGCCGGCAAAGCCGGTCGCCAGCGGGTCGTGGCCGAGCGTGCGGAGGACCTTAGCGACGTTGACCGATTTGCCCGACGCGTATTCGCGGACTTCGGTCGTGCGGTTGACCGCGTCAAGGTCGACGCGGTCGAAGAGCATCGTGCGCTGCAGGGTGGGCGTGGTGCCGAGACAAACAATCATGAAAGAAGGTCCGCCGTTCGATTGTCATTCCCCCTGCTTACCGGTCGCCGCCACTTCGATCAGCATTTCGAGAACGCTCGGCCGAAATCCGCACGCCTCGAAAAGACTGCGTGCCGGAACGTTGGAGACGAGCACATCGAGTCGCACTTGCCCGACGCCGATCGCGCCAAAGCGTTCGACCGCAAGTGTAACGATTTGCCGGGCGAGCCCTTCGTTGCGGTAATCCGGCTCGATCCAAAGGTCGTGGATAAACCCATATTCCGTCAGGCGATAGATCGGAATTTCTTTCTCGATCGCTCCGATCAGGAAGCCGACGAGCTGTCCCGAAAATCGTTCCGCGACCAGAAACACGCTGCGCGGGTCCGCCGCCCGCGCACGCAGCCACGTGTCATACATCGCGCCGACGCGCTCCAGCGGCTCATACTTCGCCCGATCCCGCTCGGCCAAAAACCTCACCAGTTTTTCGACCATCGGTACCACTCCGGGCGCGTCATCAGGCGTGGCTGCGCGGATGTCCATTGACGGTAGCGTAGCATTATTACCGCGTTGCGAGCTACGGCGAAGGATTTGATTGGTGGCTTCTACAAAAAGAGATGATTCGCGGCCCTGAGTGGGACCGGGCAACGAGGCAAACCCAAATGCGGGAGGTGAGTTGCCACGAATCCGTCGGCACAAGCGTACGACCATGCCATAAGGAACTGGCATTTGCGCGAGTTTGGGTGGTTTTAATCGCCTTCTTCGCTTCCTCGGGCCTTCAGGCTCGACAGGTTGCAACCTCGCCGATATCCCAAGACGACCGGCGGCGTTTCTGGTAGCATCCGGCCCTTCACGAATGCGGTTCATCCCAACCAAACTGACATCGAGCGTGGTGAAGTATGCGTTTGACGGAAATCCTGAAGCCTCAGAACATCAAGGTTCCGCTGGAGGCGAAAGTCAAGACCGAGGCGATCGGCGAGTTGGTGAGTCTTCTTGCCGCCAACGGAGAGTTGACGGACCCGAAGAAGGTCCTCGACGCGGTGCTGGATCGCGAGGCGACGCGGACCACCGGGATCGGCAACGGGTTGGCCATTCCCCACGGAAAGTGCACCGGGACGGATCATCTCGTGATGGCGATCGGCCGTCCCGCGACCCCGATCGACTTTCAGGCCATCGACGGCCGGCCGGTGAACCTGATCTGGCTGCTGAGTTCACCTCCTGACAAAACCGGCCCGCACATTCACGCCCTCGCCCGGATCAGCCGGCTGATGACAATTGATCGCTTCCGCCAGTCGCTCGCCACCGCGAAAACGTCACAGGAAATATTCGACATCATCGTGCAGCAGGAAAACGCCCTTTAGCATCGACCGTTCGTCTGTCGCAGTTGCCCAACGGTCGCTGCGGGGGATGCAAGCCGTCCTAAATAGGCGCGCACGATTCTGAAACACCCGGTTGCCGGTTAGCGGCGGCCCGCAGGGCCGAGTTTGCCCCAGAGAGTTTCAGAAGCTCGGTCGTCAATTTTGAACAGGCTTTGATTACC
>JBKJRK010000378.1:0-7734 GCA_046593135.1 Tepidisphaeraceae bacterium
ACGTTACGACGAGTGCCGCGTTCTCGGCTTGGGCGATTTGCAGGGCGATGTCGGCCATCTGGTCCGACCCGGCGGTGGCGAGCAGGATCTTCTTGCGGGACATCGCGTCTTCCGGCAACTGCTCCATGATCGCCCGGCGGAGCAGGCTCGGCTTGGGCCGCCGCTTGGCGTAGAGCTTCGTCAGGGCGCGCAGGCTCAAACCCACGACCATCACGATGGAGACGAACACCAGCGCCGGGATCTTGGTGAATGCGAGCGTGATCCAAACGAGAACGAGGAACGCGCCCAGCGCGCCGATGGCGGCCTTTCGGTACCACTTCCGCAGCCGGGGGTGAAGCGCGGCGAGCGTGCAATCCAGCGCGACGGCGCCGACGACGCCGATCGCATACAACGCGGCGAGTGTTTGCAGGTCGTGGAAAAACAACAGCACCGTCGCCGGCACGGTGGCGGCGACAATCGCACCGACCCACGGGGCGCCGAAGCTGTTGAGTTTCTGCAAAAACGTCGGCAGCTCGCCGTCGCGGCTCATCACGTAGACGATGCTCATCAGCCCGTTGACGGCGGTGTTGGTCGCGCTGAGCAGCAGCAGCCCGCCGATGATGCGGACCGACCATTCGCCCCACAAACCGATGTACACCCGGGCCATAAATGCCAGCATGTCTTCCGTGTGGGATTCGCGCGTCAGCAGTTCCCAGTCCTTGGCGGCGGCCACCTCGGGGGTGGCCATGGCGACCATCGCCACGCCCAGGATCAGGTTGAACACCGCGACCTCGATCGTCACGAGGTAAATCGACCGCCGGGCAGTGCCGAAGACCGGTTTGCGCATCACGCCGGTCAGGTTGGCGATCGCCTCGACGCCTGATAGCGCCAACACGATGTAGACGAACGCTTCCCACAATTTGATCGGCTGGTGCCCTGTAAACAGCTTGCCCCAGTTCACCTTCGTCCACGGGATCTGCGGGAGGGCGAATACGACGATGAGCAGCGTGATGACGATCATCCCTACCGCCGCGAAGATGGCGAAGAACGCCGTGTGCTTCGGGCCCATCAGGTTGAACGCGCCGAGCACCAGAATGGCGACGATCGCCCACAGCCCGGGGCTGTTGAGCGTCCAGAACTTCTGCTTGGCGTGATCCGCTTCCCGCTCGGGGAAGGCAATATGATCGCCCGCGTCCCGCGACGCGGACACTCCGCCCGCAGCCACAGGACTTTCTTTCGGAGGCGCCGCCGCGATCGGCGCCGGAGCCGGGGCGGCCGGTTCGACGTGGGCTGCCTCGTCGCCGAGGCCGAAATAGTGAAACGCTTCGACGGAACTGAGAGACGCCGTGATGGTGTAATCGGCGAACAGAAGCAGCGCCCCGACGACGCCCAATATGCGCGCCCGGCGTCGACCGGCGGTGTAAACACCCCCGCCGTCGGGATACAGACGGCAGATGTGCGTGTACGCCCACCCGACCACGAGGATGAGCAGGCTCATCGCCCCGACGAGCCAGAAGCTCGTCCGCCCCGCGACGAGGAAGGCCAGCCCCAGCACGTAAAGCCGGCTGGTGCCCCAGTCGCCAAACAACAACGCGCCGGCCTGGAACCAGTTGACGTTCCGAGGCCGCTCACTCGCGAGTAGCGCCAGCGCAGCCGGCTTGGCCCGGCTGTTGTCCGTTTCTTCGTAATCCATCAGTCTGCCGACGCTCAACGGAAATTGAAATTGTCGCCGTCCCACGGACGCACGGCGGGGGCTAGCGTAGCGCGAGGCGCGTGGAAGTCAATTCCGCCAAACGGTCGCGATGAAGGCGGTGCCGACCCGCGAGGCGATCACAGCCGGTGCCCGAGCTTTTCCCGCTTGGTTTCAAGGTATTTGCGATTGTGCTCGCCCGCTTCAATGCGCAGTGGCACTTCTTCCACGACCGTCAAACCGTACCCCTCGATGCCGTAAATCTTCTTGGGGTTGTTGGTCATGATCCGCAACTCGTGCAGGCCGAGGTCGCGGAGGATCTGGCTGCCGATGCCGTAGTCGCGCTTGTCGGCCGGGAAACCGAGTTGGAGGTTTGCCTCGACGGTGTCTAAGCCTTTGTCCTGCAACGCGTACGCGTGCAGCTTGTTGGTCAGCCCGATGCCGCGGCCTTCCTGGCGGAGGTAAAGCAGAACGCCCGAGCCGGCTTCGGCGATCAGACGCATGGCGGTGTCGAGTTGGTCGCCACAATCGCACCGGCCGGACCCGAAGACGTCGCCGGTCAGGCATTCACTATGCACGCGAACCAGCGTAGGCGCGGGGTGGGGTATCACTTTCCCGTCCGCGTCCAGCTCGCCAATCCCGCCTTTCACCAGCGTCAGGTGCGGCTGGGGGTCCACGGCGCTTTGATACGCAAACATCCGAAACTCGCCCCACCTCGTTGGGAGTGTGATCGTTTCGATCCGCTTCACAAACTGCTCGCGCTTCAGTCGGTAGCTGATGAGGTCCGCGATCGTGCACATTCGCAGCCCGAAACGCTCGCAAAACACCTCCAGTTCGGGCTGGCGCGCCATCTCGCCGTCCTCGCGCATGATCTCGCAGACAATGGCGGCGCGCTTCAGCCCGGCCAGTTCGGCCAGATCGACGCTGCCCTCGGTCTGCCCCGCGCGCACGAGCACGCCGCCGTTGCGGGCGCGTAGTGGGAAAATGTGCCCGGGGCGGAGCAGGTCGTAAGGCTGGGCGTCGTCGGCGATGGCCACCTGAATCGTGGTCGCACGATCTTTCGCCGACACGCCGGTGGAAACGCCGAATTTCGGATGGGCGTCAACGGTAACCGTAAACGCGGTGCCGAGTTGGGCCGTGTTCCGGTCGACCTGGGCGTGCAGGTGCAGCCGGTCGCAGGTTTCTTCCGTCAGGCATAAGCAGATCAAGCCCCGGGCGTGGGTCACGCAAAAGTTGATCGCTTCGGGCGTGACTTTCTCCGCGGCGTAGACGATGTCCCCCTCGTTCTCGCGGTCCTCGTCGTCCACCAGCACGATCGGCTTGCCCGCTTTCAAGTCTTCCAGGATGTCAGGGATCGGGGAAAATGGCATAGGCGTGAGATTGTAGACCTGTTGGTCCTTTAACGCACTTCGACTGACATGAAGGGTGAAACACGGAGCACGTAAGACACGGAGGAGTCTACTTGTATTGAACCCTCCGTGCTTTCCGTGTGCTCCGTGTTTAGTTTTCTTTCGTTTCACGGGACACGGCCGAACAATTGGCGGGCGGACAACGTCGCGACATTTAGCGCCCGTCCGTCAACGTCACCCCTTCCAACCGTCGCGCGTATAAAATTGCCAATCCTGATTGCGCCACCGGTTCCCACTTACCGCTCGCCCGCACCCGAGGCAATAGCTCGGCGTGAAACGACGCGTCCAGCAGCAGGTAATTGACGCGTTGCGCGTCGAGGATGTCCTGCCAATCCGCCCGCGCCCCGGTTACGGCTTGGTACTGCTCCCAGACGTCGTCGGGGTAGATCTCAATTCGACCGTCCATGAACGCCCGCCCGCGTCCGTAAGAAGCCCAGTCCACGTACTCGCCCCACTCAAGGCGGGTAAATACGCGCGAATCCGTCGAGTCGTCGGGCAGACGGTCCAGCGCCGCGTGGAGGTCCGCCTCGGGGCGCTCCGCGGGGCGGAGGTAACCAAAAACGGGGTTGTATCGTTCCATCGAAGGCATGCACACCAGGACAGCCGATCCAATAAGCAGGAGCATTGACGCGGCTGCAAGCGAGGGGCGCGGCATCAGCAAACGCCTGGCCGGACTGGGCAGGAAGTTGCGCGTCAGTGTTGTCGCGAAAATCGGCGCGACGGTGAGGAGCCACCACGGCACCATCCGCACCGACGCGCACGCCAACGGTAGAAAGCACGCCGCGATAAACAGATCACGCGTCCGCGGCCGGCGCGACGTCAACGCGAGCAGGACGATCAGTCCGAGAATCGAAGCCGCCCAAGCCCGTCCCACCCACAGCCCCATTGACGGCGGCATCCATTCTTCAACCTGCCGGCTCGACGCGAATTTGGAAAGTGTAAAGACGTATTCGTACACCCCCACCCCGTATGGGTTGGCCAGCGTCGCGGCAAAACTGGCGACGCCGGACAGAGTCAACGCTTTAAGCATGCCAGACCCGCCGCGAATCGAGAGAGCGCGATCGGGACGTTCATGGGGAATGCCGAAGGTTTTGGCGAAAGCGAGGAGGGATGCGGCGTCTGGCCCGAGAGTTGTGTCACCGTCGCGCCGCACATTCGGAACCGCCCCGCCGTCCTGCACATCTCCCGGCACGGCGATGAAGAATTTCCGGCGCAATGCAATCGACGCCCGTTCCGCCAGCGTCGCGAATCCGAACGCGGCGAGCAGTAACAACCCGATCGGAAACCCGCCGTGCACGTTGGCCCACAGCGCGAGGATGATTGGCGGGAACACGAGCAACCAGCGGCGATGCTCTGCTTCCATCAGGATGGCGTAAAGCACGACGAAAAACAGGAGCGACACGCTTTGCGGGCGGATCAGCAGCGTCTGCCAGATTCCCGCGAACGCGCACACCCCCACCGCCGCCGCGACGGCGACCGACGCCCCCCGCCGCCGGCAGACCCACACCAGCACCGCCGCCGCCAGTGTAAGGACGACCGAGTTGGCCGTCTGAACCATCGGCAAGCCGCCGAATTCGTAAAGGCGGAAGTAGGCGACCTGTGTCAACCAGTTGGCGTCGCGGAGGGAGTCGCCGGTAACGGTGAACGTCATCGGATCGACGTTGATGATTTGGCCGGTGAGTGCGATCTCGCGCCCCCGGGCGATGTGATGCCAGAAGTCCGTCTGATAACCCCGATCCATTCCCGTGGCGATCAGCACGACGGCCGGGCAAAGGACGGCGCGGACCCAGTTGATGTTGGGCAAATAGCGCGAAGACACCTATCAGTGTCTATCGTCGCGGCGGAGCGCGTAGTGAAGTGACAGGGCAAACAGAGCCCAAGATCATCATCTTATACGGACGGGATTTAATCCGTGCACGTCACGTCTCAATTTTCCACCCGGCATGGCCGCTTCAGCGGCCCTGAACTCGCGCGAGGATTAATCACGATCCGTATTACTATTTGGCAGGATCGGGCTGCCGTGGTTGTTGGGGAGGATTGACTTGAGGAGCGGGATTGGCGGGCGGGGCAACCTCCACCGGGGTATCGATGTCCGCCGCGGGCGGTTGGGGCGCCGCGTCATTCCCCGGGAGCGTTGACGAATCGACCGCCTCTGCCGGCGCGGGCTGCGACTGGGCGCCGACGCCGTCCACACTCCGCTGTACAAGGATGACAACGTCTACCCGCGGCTCGTCCGCACCCGCCGCGCCCTGGGTCGTTGGAAACGCTTGGCCAATCGGCCCGGCACTCTCCTCGATTTGTTGATTAATTTCGCCTGGAGCCTCCGCATTCGTCGTGTCACTCCGCCGCGTTGCGGGCGGCGCCGCGCGTTGTGAAGTCGGGGAGTCGGCGAGCAGCGGCGCCCTTGCAGATGACGGCACGTCGTTGACGGGCTCGATGGACACGGTCGGCACGTCGACCACCCCAGCCGACTGGTAGGCATAGGCCACGACCCGCTCCGCTTGGGAAGGTGTGAGGCCTTCAATGCGAAGCGGAGCGTTAAGCCTCGGGAGGCTCACCGTGCCGTCCGACGCCACCTCGGCGACGGTCGTCTTGCTGGTGTCGGGGCCGGCCAGCTCGTCGACGGTTACATTCAACTTCACGCCGCGGCGGATGACCGAAATACCTGGCCGAGCGCGGTTGCCGCTCCGGCGGTTTAAGTCGCTCGAAACGCTCGTGACGGGCTGATCACCCGCGGAACGCGCCTGAGGAGGCGCGGCCTTGAGTGCGACAGGACTTTGAGAACCGGAAGCCGTCTCGGACGCTCCCTCCACCGGTTCAGCCGCTCCGGCAGCCGCGGCAATGTTGTCTTCGGCTTTTTCCCTGGTTGCAGGCGGAAGCGCCGGGGCGACGGCGTCGGTTGTCTCGGCGGCGGCATCTGGAGCGGGAGCGATCGTAGAGTCGGGCGGTGCCGGCGCGAAAAATTCCGATTGCTCGAAGTACGGCTGCTGAAGCGCCGCGTTGGCGGCCTGCAACTCCACGTCGTCGGCAACCAGCTCCACCTGCTGACTTTCCCGGCTCAGCGCTTTTCCGAGTTCCATCACCTGCCGCCGCGTCATGCGATAAGCAACGATGCCCGCGACCTCGGCATCAACCGGGACGTCAGCCACAACGGCCTGCCCGGTATTCGGATCGTTTGCCGGAGCCGTCGAAGCCTGGGCCTCGTTGGACTGCGCATTCAAATCCTTCAGCGGTTCGGGGGTCGCCAGCTTGTCCGCCACCGGTGACGGCGTGGCCACGTTGGAGATGATCTCCCTATTGCCGGCGACCGCTTTCTTCTGCTCGTCTGACTCGGCGGTGGCCAACTCCGACCCGGTGACAGCCGCCGGAAGCGGGATGTCGGGCGCGGTCGTCGAACGTTGGCCCTGCCCGGCCGACGCGACGGCGGCCTTAGACGCTTCCGATTGACCCGCCACGCGTTCCTCGACCGGCTCGGCGGCGGCAACCCGCCTGTCGAGGGCCTCGCCGGCGCGGTTCACAGATTCGGCCCTCGCCAACGGTTGTTCCGGAAACGCCCGTTGCCGGCCAACGGCTTGCTGCTTCATGCGCGCGTGGGTGAGCTGCTCGCGGGCGTATGCGGACGCCGAGTCTTTCGTCACGTCATCGGTCGGCAATTCAACCGCGGGCGTGTCCTCGCGGAGCCGGGGTCGCGCGAGTGGCTCGTGCGCGGGCTCCCATGAAATCTGGTTGCTCAACAGGTTGGTCGTGACTTCACGAAGCGTAGCCGACGGATCGGCGGCGGACACGATCATGTACACGGGCTCGCCCGCCGGCTGTCCGGGTGCATGTTCTGTACCGTTCTTGCCCAAGGCCCCGCCCGCTTCGGTAAGGCCGCGGAATTTCGAGAAGTGTTCGCCGGGCGCCGAGGCCGCCGACTCGCCGTCAAAAACTTCGCCGGAGTCTTCCGCCCGGCGCGGTGCGCTGGTGGGCATGGCGAGCTGCGTACCGCTCTCGCCGCGTGGAAGGGCGAAATAAACAACAACACCCAGCCCGGCCCCGAGCAAAACGATCGCCGCCACGGCCAGAAGGCGCGGCAATAAGTTGATGCGCATCGACGGGGCCAATGCGTCCACGCCGGGACCGTCTAGCAGTTCGGACCGTTCGAGTTGCGCGTTAAACGTTTCGGCCAGGTCCGCGGGCGCTTGCTCCCGCGGGAGATAGCGAAGCAGGTCGCGCGTGGCGATCAATTCCGCCAGCAGCCGGCGGTGGGTGGGATGAGCCTCGAGGTGTCTCTCGATCTCAATCCGGCCGGCCTCGTCGAGGTCGCCCTCGACGTAGGCACACAACTTGGCCTCGATGTTTTCGGAGTTTTCAGCCATGCGACGAAGCACTGAGTGCCGAGGACTGAGGACTGAGTGCGGCTATATTCTAAACTCAGTCCTCAGTACTCAGTCCTCATCACTATCCTTTTTCATTCATGTACGCCTTCAGCTCGTCCCGCAGCGACAACCGCGCGCGGAACAGGCGGCTCTTCAGCGTCCCCAGCGGCAGGCCGAGCACGTCGGCCATTTGCTGGTAGTCGAAACCTTCGATGTCGCGCATGACGAGCACCGCGCGGTACTCCGCGTCGAGACGTCCCAGCGCCGCCAGGACGACTTCGTCACGCTCGCGGCTCTC
>JBKJRK010000431.1:0-6825 GCA_046593135.1 Tepidisphaeraceae bacterium
ATCACGCGGTTCTGGCCGATGTTGAGCAGCAGGCCGGCGGCCATAAAACTGGCGAGGAGGCTGCTGCCGCCGTAGCTGACGAACGGGAGGGTGATGCCGGTGACGGGCATGAGCCGCAGAACGACCATCAGGTTGATGAACGTCTGGCCGGCCATCGTGGCGACGACGCCGAGGGCGACGAGCCGGCCGAACGGCTCGCGCGTGTTGCCGGCGATTTCGATGCCCGCGGTGAACAGCACGATGTAGGCGGCGAGCACGATGGCGGAGCCGACAAAGCCGAACTGTTCGCCGATGAGGGCGAAGACCATGTCGTTGTGGCCTTCCGGGACGCCCCGGCCGACGGGGATGGCGCCTAGCCCCTTGCCCGTCGGCCCGCCGGAGCCGATGGCGGTCAGGGCGCGTTCGGTTTGGTAGTTGGTGTCCTGCATCGTGCTCGCGTCGCTGCTGAACATCGCGTAGACGCGTGCCCGTTGGTAGGACTTGATGAACGCCGGAAAATGCTTCAGCACCGGCAGCCCGGGGCCGATCGCCTCGCCGGGGGGGTCCCCCGGCTTGGCCGCAGGCCCGCACAACCAGATAAACAATCCAATCAATGCGCCGGCGCCGACGATCGTCAGCAGGTGCCACATCCGCGCCCCCGCCACGAACAGCATCGCAAACAGCGCCGGGATGAACACCAGCGCCGTTCCGAGATCAGGCTGCTTGAGAATCAGGGCTAGCGGAAACAGCGCCAGGGCGAACGGCGGCAGCAGGCCGACGATCGTGCGGTAGTTGGACCGGAACCGAAGATACCGCGCCAGCACCATGATGAACGCCACCTTCATCAACTCCGCCGGCTGCAAGCTGAACGAGCCGAAGTTGATCCAGTTGCACTGGCCCTTGATCGGCCGGACGAACGGGAGAGTCATCTTCGTGCCTAAAACCGTGTAGAGAATGAGCGCGATGCTGATGAGGTAGAAAATCCAGGAGAAGCGGCCGATCCAGCGATAATCGAAGGCTTGGAAAGCGGCCATCGCAAGAATACCAACGAAGACGAAGACGACCTGTTTCTGACCATCGGCCCGGCTGTCGGCCCAGATGCTCAGACACCCCAGCGACGTAAGCACCCCGACGGCCGCTAGGACCGGCCAGTTGGTGGCGATGGCAAGCTGTTGCCAGAATTTGTTCACTCGTCCCCCACTGCATTCTGCAGCAGCTCGAGCGGTTTGGCTTCGGGAACGGGCGCGGCCGTATCAGAATTCCGTTGGATGTAGCGGCGCTCGACGAGCGACTCAATCATCTGCTTGGCGATCAGGCCCGCGCCTAACCCGCCGCTCCCGCCGTATTCGACCATGACGGCAAACGCGACCTTCGGGTTATCCGCCGGGGCGAAACCGATGAACCAGGAATGTTTGAGGTCTTTGCCTTCGGAGCCGAATCCGCGGTACCACGGCGCCTCGGGGTTGAGCTTGACCGGACTCGAAGGTTCCAGAAAACGGTCCTTCGGTTTGCCGTCCACAATGATGACGTCCCCATCGGCGTCGCGCTCTTTCACCTTCAGCCTGGACGCCTGGGCCGTGCCGGTTTTCCCGGCGATGAGAAGGTCCTTGCGCCGGACGACCTTGAACGCCGAGCCGGCTTCGGTGTTGACGACCCGCGTCATGCCTTCCTGCGCCGCGGCGATTGCCTCGCGGGGCAGGCCGAGGTCCACCCGCGCGGCGCCGAGGTGGCTGCCGGGCTTCGCGGGGAGCGCCTCGTTGTCGGGGATCAAATGCGGCCGGACCCAGACTCCGCCGCGCGCGATCGTCGCGGCGACGTTGGCCATTTGAATCGGCGTGGCGAGCGTGCTGCCTTGGCCAATCGCCGCAATCCACGTCGCGAATCGTCTTTGGTCCTCGGGACCGTCGTAGCTCGTGGGAAGAGACCCGGAAACTTCCGGAAGGCCCAGTCCTACAGGCCGTCCGAGGCCGAAGCGGTCAAACCACTTTGATAACCCTTCCATTTTCAAGCGGTCACCGAGCGTCTCGAAATAGATGTTGCAACTTCGTTGAATCGCGTCGCTGTACATGAGAGAGCCGTCGGGGTTCCCGAACGAGCCGACGTGGGGGTCCTGGTACGGGATCTGGTGGTGCAGCCCGAGCTTGAACATGCTTTCCGTCCAGCATCTCCCGCTGGGCACCCGTCTGCCGTTCACCACCATAAACCCGGTGCATTCGATTCCGTCATGAACCCCGATCAGCTTCTCCGCGATGGCGGCCAAGCCGACCACAGGTTTGACGGTTGATCCGGGTTCGAGTGCCGCCTGGGTGGCGCGATTGAGCAAGGGGAGGTTGAGCTCGTCCGACGCGTAGCGTTCGTATTCTTCCTGGTACTTGTTGGGGTCGAACGTGGGATACGAGGCCAGCACGCGCACCTCGCCGGTCGGTACGTCAATGACGACCGCCGCGCCGTGCATTTCGACGTCGTCGTAGCCCTTGGTCTGTTCGTTCACCACCTTGGCGTAGCGGAACATGTTGATGACGTCGCCCTGGAGGTCGATGTCGATCGTGGTGTGGACCGGCCGGCCCGCCACGGCTTCGACGCGGCCGACTTCATTGAGCCGGCCTTCGACGGTGTCGATGCGGCCGCGCGAGCCGCGGAGCAGCGGCTCGGCGAGTTTTTCCAAACCCGTGCGTCCGATCAGATCGTTCGGGTAATACTCGCGCAGCTCGTCCTTGCCGGCGTTGGGGTCTGCGTTAAGGTCTTCGCGCGTTACGCGGGCGAGCTGGCCGATCAGATGGCATGCGGCTTCGCCGTAAGGGTAATACCGCTGCACGCCGGGCTTGAGCACCAGGCCGGGGTACAGCTCGATGTGTTTGCGGATCTCGTTCTGCACCTCCGTGCTGATGGCTTTGAGGACGGGATGGTGGGCTTCTTCCTCGGCGACCTTCAGGTTGGTGAACTGCTCGCGCTGCGGCACTTCCGCGGCCTCGTCGATCAGCCACCGACGCCAAGCGGGCGCGGGATCTCGTTTCTCGTACTTTTCGCTGGCGAGTTGATAGTTGCGGGTCCAGACATACTTGCGGCGCCGGATGACCTTCTTGACGATCTCCTCGCGCGTTTCCACGATCTTCTCCCGGCGATCCTCGACATCCTTCTCCGCCCCCACGCCTATGGCGGCCAGGCGGGCCGGCATGCCGTCGATGGCGCTACGAATCTGCGCGGCTTCCTGTGCGACCAGTTGCCCCCGTTTTTCACGCGAGACCGCCCGGTACCCGTCACGCATCCTCGCCCGCAGCCGCTCGACCGCGAGGGCGTCGACCCACTTTTCGTCCGGCGGGGTCGTCAAGGCGCGGAAATCGACGCAGGCGTCGATGCACGGTCGGTCGATCGCGATGGCGTTTCCGCGCACGTCCAAGATCGGACCGCGAGTCGTTTCGATCGGCCGCGACTTGGTCATCACCCGCACGGCCTTGGCGCGCCACGATTCCTTCTGCACGACCTGCACCTGCGCCGCGCGCAGCACGAGCACCGCAGTCACGCAAACTAGCAAAGCGAGGAAGATTTTGAGGCGACGTTCGAACACAGTTTCCAGTTGCCAGTTGCCAGTTGTCAGCAAGGCCAGTTCTTCACTGGCAACTGGCAACTGACCACCGACCACTAATTCCGATTCGCCTGTTTCCGGCGAGGGGGTTGGAACGCAAAAACCCGCTTGGCGCGTTGCAGGAGTCCGAGCACCACAGGCGCGAGCAACGCCGTATACAGGGCGCGAATAAACTCCGTCGCCGACGAGATGTGGACTGCCGCGAGCGAGACCTGCGTGGCGGGCGTCGGCCCGGCTCCGCCGACCCACTCCGTTTCGGCCGGGCCGCGTGGGTGTATCCATCCGTGCAGCAGCACGACGACCGCCACGACGACGGCTCCCACAAGCGCCATTGAAAACTGTGCCAGAGGATGATCTCGGTAAATCGCCTGATTCGAGCCCGCCACGATCAGTCCCACCAGCCCGTACGACAGCGCAAACAAGCCCGGCGGCTGCTGGGTCAGCAGGTCGTGCATCAGGCCGATCCCGAAGCAACCGAGCAGCGCCGCATCCCGCGGCGCGTTGATCGCAATAAAGATCGTCGCCAGCAAAGCGAGGTTCGGCGTCGCCCCGCGGTAGCTGACGTAATCCCCCAGCCCGACCTGAATGCCGAGCGAAACGTAGGCGAGGATGAAGTAGGCCAGTAAACGCATGGTCAGTGGTCAGTGGTCAGTAATTGTATTCTTTCTTCATCTGGTCACCGGCCACCGATCTCTGACCACTACACCTTCTGAGGTACCGACCGCCAGCCCCTACTTCGTCAGCACCATCACTTCGCGCAACCTCAGCAAGTTCGTCGTTGGTTCGATGCGGATGTCGGCGTAGAGCGGGGCGGTGGTTCGGGGGGCGACCCGCACGACCTTGCCGAGGCGGCGGCCCTGAAGGCGGGAATCCCAGTCGGCCTCTTCCACGACCACCCAGTCCCCCGCCTGCAAGCCGGACGCGTGAACGTCGTCCATCGTAACGTCCGTCGCACAACGCATCGCGCCGCCCCCGACGCCTTCGATGAGGGCCGGCGGCATGGACTCCAGCCGCTGGAACGTCACTTTGCCGTCGGCGTTGGTTCCCGTCCGCCCGAAAAACGCCCCGACGCGGAAACCGTTGTCGGTGATGAGCCTTAATTGTGCCCCCGCCAGCCCGGGCGGGGTTTCGATGATGCCGGCAATGCTACCGCCGTACAGGGCGACCTGATTTTCCTTAAGACCCTGTAGCGACGAGCCGTTGAGCAACAACGCCTCCCGTCCCGCCCCCGGATCAGCCCCGACCACCCCCACCGGCGTACAAAACTCTCGGATGCGTCCGACCAAGCCCCGCTCGGCGTCGCGCTTCTGCAACTCGGCGATCGTCTGCATCATCGCCACCAATTCCAGGCGCAGCGCGTCGTTCTCTTCTGCCAGCACGCCGGCATCCCGCGTGTCCAACGTCTCGGGCCTGACAATCCGCCCGCTCACCCACCCGGCCACCAACCGAACCGGCCTGGCAACCGGAAGAAACAAGCTTTGCACCTGCGGCTGAACCCTTGTCGTGTACTTCGCGGGAATGAAGAACGCGCTCGAGAAACTAAGCACGAGCAGTGCTACAAAGACGTGTTGGAATTTGATCGCAGACATCCGTGTCGACGCAGAGAAAGTCTCCCGCCGTGCCCGCGGCGGTGAAAGGCCCCCAACTGTCTACTGATTACACCCGAACAGCCCCGCGGGTTCGACCACCTCCGTGAGGTCGTATCCGTTGAACAATAATTCGATTAAGCCGCCGTCGTTTCAACGTATTCGCACAACGTCGTCGGCTGAGGAATCGGCAACCCGTCTTCTCGCATGCCTTCCAGATGGTATTCGATCGCCTCGCGGATCAGGCGCTCGACCTCGTCAACCGTTTCACCCGTCGAAATACATCCTGGGAGGTCCGGCACGTAGGCGCTAAAGTTGTTGGCGGCTTTCTCAATTACAACGGCGTAACGCATCGGAACCTCACTTTAATCCCGCCTGCCTTCGTATGCTGTTCAATGTGCCGGGCGCCACTTCGTCACGCATGTGTCCTGGTACTGTCACGCGCCCGGCTTTTAACGGATGCTTAAACTGACAATGACTTCCTTTAGTGCCGATCCATCGCCACCCATCCGCTTCGATCATTCGAACGACTTCGCGAACCTTCACGTCCCCCTCCGTCAAACGTCGTCCGCGTCGCTCTCCATTGTATCTTTCCAGAGTTCCAGATTCTCCAGATAAACGCTCGTCCCGCGGGCGACGCAGGTGAGCGGGTCTTCGGCCAGGCGAACGTCCAAACCTGTCGCGTGGCTGATGACAGTCGTCAGGCCGCGGAGGAGGCTCGACCCGCCGGCCATGGTGATGCCGTTGTCGACGAGGTCGGCGGCGAGCTCCGGCTCCGCCTGCTCGAGCGTTTGCGTGACGGCTTCGACGATGCTCGTCACCGGCTCCTGCAAGGCTTCGCGGATTTCCTCGGCGGTGATGATCGTTTTACGCGGCAGGCCGGAAATCATGTCCCGGCCTTTGACTTCCATGCTCGGCTCTTCGTCGCCCATCGGGGCAGCCGAGCCGATCTCGATCTTGATGCGCTCGGCCATCTGCTCGCCGATCGCCATGTTGTAGGTCTTTTTCATGTGGTTGATGATCGCCTCGTCGAAGTCGTCGCCCGCGACGCGGACGGACTTGCTGACGGAGATGTCCGCCAATGAGATGATCGCCACTTCCGTCGTGCCGCCGCCGATGTCGACGATCATGCTCGCCGTCGGCTCCGTTACCGGCAACCCGGCGCCGATGGCAGCGGCCATGGGCTCTTCAACGAGATACACGCGGCGCGCCCCGGCGCGCTCGGCGCTATCCAGCACGGCCCGCTTCTCGACCGCGGTAATCCCTGATGGGATCGCGATAACGACGCGCGGGCCAATGAAATGCTTCCGCCCGTGTACCCGGCGGATGAAGTAGCTCAGCATCGCCTCGGTCACCTCGAAGTCCGAGATGACGCCGTCCTTCAGCGGGCGGATGGCGGTGATGGAGCCCGGCGTCTTGCCGAGCATCTCCTTGGCGACCAGGCCGACCGCGTTGCCGTTCTGCAACACGCGGTTGGTCCCCTTTTTCACGGCGACGACGCTCGGCTCGTTCAGGACGATGCCTTCGCCCTTCACGCACACGAGCGTGTTGCACGTGCCGAGGTCGATCCCCATGTCGATACTGAACATGCCCAAGAGGGAATCAAAGATCACGCGGCGGACTCCTGCGACTGCTGCTGTGGAGGCGACAACCCATCATCCTTATGGGCCCAAGCCC
>JBKJRK010000323.1:0-6451 GCA_046593135.1 Tepidisphaeraceae bacterium
CGAGCGGCGTGTGCGAGCGCGACATCCGAATGAAAAGACGCTGACCGTCCCGGCCGCACCGGACCCCACGGCCCCGTGGGACGGGGGGCAATTTCATTTTCAGTACGCGCCCGGCGACCTGCCGTCGTTCACGGCGGCCGACGCCGAAGTGGTCGCGTGCAGCCGGTGGGTCGAATCCCGTCTGCCAGTCGTCCACAACGACGAAGCGCGACACGAGCTTCGCTTCTCACGCCGCAGCGTATTCAAAACCGAAGCGGGGGACGTCTACTGGATCGAAAACGCGCCGGAGTTTCTCGACGAGCCGGGCGAATGGTTTTTGAAGCGGTCAACCGGGGAGGTGTACTACCTGCCCAAGCCGGGCGAACACATCGAATCGTTTGAAGCCGTCGCGCCGCGGCTCGAGCAACTACTGCGTCTGGAAGCCCAACCCGGGCAGACCATCGAACACGTCACGTTTCGGAACCTCACGTTCGCGCATTCCGAATGGCAATTACCCGCGCCGAAATTGGAATCCGACGGCCAGCCCCCGCGGGGTGGGTTTGTCCAAGCCGCCCACGGCGTGCCGGGGGCGGTGTTCATGGAAGGCGCGAAGCATTGCGTCTTTGACCGCTGCCATTTTACGCACCTCGGCAGTTACGGCGTGGAGCTGTCCCGCGGCTGTCAGGACAACAAAATCTCCCGCTGCACGTTCACCAACCTCGGCGCGGGCGGTGTGAAAATCGGCGAGTTGGAGATGCGGAAGTCGGAGGCCGACCACGTCCGCGGCAACGAGCTGAGCGATTGCACGATCGCCCACCTCGGCCGGCTCTATCCCAGCGGCGTCGGAGTTTTCGTTGGGCAGTCGTATGACAACCGGATCGTTCATAATCTCGTCCACGACGCCTACTACACCGGCACCTCCGTCGGCTGGTCGTGGGGCTACGACGCCGCCCTCACGCGCGGCAACGTCATCGAGCACAATCACGTCCACCACGTCGGACAACTTTCCAGCGGCGAAGAGCCGCTGCTCAGGGACATGTCGGCGATTTATACGCTCGGGTTGCAGCCGGGCACGGTGATCCGCTGCAACCGCCTTCACGACGTTGCCGGGCGTGTGTACGGGGGGTGGGGCATCTATTTCGACGAGGGCAGCTCGCAGGTCGTCGCCGAGAAAAATCTGGTCTTCAACACCACCCACGGCGGGTTCCATCAGCATTACGGGCGCGATAACGTCGTGCGGAACAATATTCTGGCCTTCGGCCAGACGCGGCAGATCGAGCGCACGCGATCCGAGGCACATCAAAGCTTTACATTCGAGCGGAATATTGTGATTTGGAACCGTGGCGAGGGAATTGTCGGGAATTGGCACAATTACAACGTGGTTTTCCGCCAAAACCAATACTGGCCGTTCGGAAATGCCGCTGCGAATTTTGCGTATCAGTCGTTTAATGGCTGGCACTCTAAGGGAATGGATGAAGGATCGCTCCTCGCCGATCCGGGGTTTGTGGACGCCGAGAAGGGCAATTTTGAGTTTGGTCCGGGGAAGGGGCCGGATAAGGGCATCGGGTTTGAAACGTGGGATTTGTCAGACGTCGGTCCACGTCCGTCTAATTGATGGACAGAATTGATTGTGGCAAGATGGGGGCTCGGGACTTTCGCCAGTGCGGACGGGGATACGAGTTCAATGCTGCTTCAGACCAATAGTTACATCGTCCCGAAAGACAAGCGGTCGGAACACGCCCGGCTGCTGCGCAAGTTTCGGCAGACGCTTCACCGGCTCGGGTGTGACAGCTTCGAGGTCTACGAGCAGGTCGGCTCCAATTGGGCGGGAGGCGAGGCGACGGGGCGATTCGTACAGATCATGCGCTTCCGCGACCGCCAGCATCAGCAGGACCTTCAGGCCGCCGAGAAACAGGACCCGGCCGCGCAGCAGTTGATCGCCGATTTCTGCGCTTTGATTAATTTTCCTTACCAGCAGCAGCAGGGGCTGTTCGCCGTCGGATTTTATACCAGCGCGCTGCCCGTCGCGCCCTTTCGCCCGGCGGGCAACCCCGGCCAGTCGCCCAAGCCGCCGGTAACGCCCCAACAGCCGGAGAAGACAACAACCCCCGGCGCCCCCGTCGGGGTCGGTGAAACGCCCGAAACGGCTGAATCGACCCCAGGCGGAGCAGCCCCGCCACACCCGCAACGGCTCCACCTCCCGGAGCCCGCCGCGCCCCAAAAGGAGGGTTCGTCCCTCCTCGATTTTGCGGCGCTGTCGCCCCCATCCTCTGCGGAATCCACTCCGCTCCGGCTCACGTCCGACTTCGATGGCGTGGTCGAATCCGACTTCGCACAAGCCGGCGACGCCGAGCCGGCTCCGAACGGCGTCGAAGGCTCGTCGAGCCCGGCGCATACCGGCTCCTTCTCCGACGCACCCGAAGCCATGCTCGAACTCGTCCACGAAGGCGGCGCCGACGAAGAACTCATCACCGACGCCGACCGCGAAGCGATCCTCAGCGAACTCACAGACGAAGACGTCGAAATCGACGGCGCAAGACAAAAAACCGAAGGCTGAAGAAGTCGGCCGTCGGCTATTTCGTCTTCTGGGCCGGCCCTTCATCTTCCACTTGTACCACCCGCACGCGCCCGGCTACCCTTCGCCAATGCTCCACTTCGTCCAGATCGTGTATTGGCTGGCCTTATCAACCTGGTTCGGCGGCGTGTTGTTCATCGCGCTGTCGGCGCCCACGATTTTCAACACCGTTCTCCGCCACAACCCTATTCTCCCGACCGTCCTCAGCGTCAACCTCGAAAACCAACACGCCACGCTCCTCGCCAACTCGATCGTCAGCAGCCTGATGGAACGGCTCATCCGTGTCGAACTCGTTTGCGCCGCCGCACTGTTGGTTACCCTGATCGCCCAGTGGATCGTCCTGCGCGACGCCACCAATCAATTCGTCCCGCTGATCGTCCGCTCTGCGCTTTACGTGGCTGCGGTTGTGCTGGTGATTTACAACTGGCAGGTGTTGTGGCCGCGGGTGAATCGGTACCGCGAACATTACATCGCCCACGCCGACGAGCCCGAAATCGCCAACGCCGCCAAGGACGATTTCGACCGCTACCACCGCGAGATGATCACCGTCCTGACTCTCTCACTCGCGGTGTTGCTCGGGATGGTGCTCTTCAGCGCTAACATCTCGACGGCGCGGCAACTGATTTAATGCTCCCAGCAAAATCTAGCACGGAGCCCACGGAGAGACGAGAGACGGATTTTCGACCCCGTTCCGCAGTGTTCTCCGTGACCTCCGTGTTTAATCGAATGCTCTTTTAGTAAGGATTGTTAGACCTTCAGCCACCCTGCTCACGATGCCCCGCCCCCAATCGAAGAAAATTATCGTCCGCAAGGCCCGCGTCGAAGCGGTGCTGCCGATCCTGCACCGCACGTACCCGCACGCCGAGTGCAGCCTCGATTTCAACAGCCCGCTCGAGTTGATCGTGGCGACGATTCTCTCCGCCCAATGTACCGACGAGCGGGTGAACATCGTCACCAAAACGCTCTTCCGCAAATACCGGACGGCCGCCGCCTACCCGAACGCGCTGCAGGAGGAGTTGGAGAAAGACATTCAATCCACCGGCTTCTTCCGCAACAAGGCGAAGAGCCTGCGGGGGATGGGCCGGGCGCTCGTCGAGCGGCACGGCGGGAAGGTTCCGCAGACGATGGAAGAACTGACCGAACTGCCCGGCGTCGGCCGGAAGACGGCCAACGTCGTTCTCGGCAACGCGTTCGGCAAAAACGTCGGCGTCACCGTCGACACCCACGTCACGCGCGTCGCCAACCGCCTCTACCTCACTGACCACCTGATCGACGCCGTCAAGATCGAGCAAGACCTCATCCAGATCGTCCCGCAAAACGAGTGGACGATCTGGTCCCACCTCCTCATCCACCACGGCCGGGCGATCTGCCAGGCCCGCAAGCCGAAGTGCGAAGAATGCCCGCTGTTTGCCCACTGCCCGGCCGGCGCCGCATTCCTGAAAGCCGCCGCGGCCAAGCAAAAGTAATCACCCCTACGCTGGCGTCTGATCGTGCTCCGGCGAAGGCGGAACACGAATTGACACAAACCCCACGAATCTTCACGAATTCGTGCAGATTCGTGTTCCTTTCGTGTCGATTCGGGTTCCGCCTCGACAATGAGGGGGAGCGTGCCTGCTTCCCCGCGGCTGGACACTAGATTATTTTTCTTCGATTGTAATCTTGGTGATCTTCGTCGGCTCCTTCGGCCGGTCGTTGCCGTCGCGGGGGGCGCTGACGATTTTGT
This sequence comes from Tepidisphaeraceae bacterium, assembly GCA_046593135.1. Taxonomy (GTDB): domain Bacteria; phylum Planctomycetota; class Phycisphaerae; order Tepidisphaerales; family Tepidisphaeraceae; genus JBKJRK01. The sequence continues at coordinate 4,278 of JBKJRK010000323.1, forward strand.
CGACGGTTTCGATGCCGCTCGTGATCATGCCGAACACGGTGTACTGGTTGTCCAGGAACGGCGAATCCTGGTGCATCAGGAAAAACTGCGAGCCGGCGGAGTTGGGGTCGTTTGTGCGGGCCATGGACAGGACGCCGCGTTTGTGGGGGCGGGGGTTAAACTCTTGCTTGATCTTGTACCCCGGCCCGCCGGAGCCGGTGCCGGTGGGGTCGCCGCCCTGGATCATGAAGCCGGGAATGACGCGGTGGAAGATGACGCCGTCGTAGAAGCCGTCGCGGGCGAGGAAGACCCAACTGTTCACGTGGTTGGGCGCGTCTTTCGGGTACAGCTCGAGCTTGATCTGCCCGGCCGTCGTGTCGATCGTGGCGGCGTAGCTCTTGTCCGGGTCGATCGTCATCGGCGGGGCGGCGTGGTAGGACTTGGCCATGTTCGTTTGCTCCGGTTGAGGGTCAGAACCGCGTAGGGTTCACACTGCGGGCGAGATGTCAAATCACGCGGGAAGGCGGTCGAGCAACGCGCTGATTGTTTCACGCAAAACCGGGTGGACCAAGTCCGGCGCGATTTCGGCTAGCGGCTCAAGGACGAACCGCCGCTCGTGCATGAGCGGGTGGGGGATTTTCAGGCTCGGCGTGTCGACGATCTGATCGCCGTAGAGGATGACGTCGAGGTCAATCGTCCGCGGCTCCCACTTCGTCCGCCGCCGGCGACCGAGCGATTGCTCGATCTCGAGTAGCCGGGTCAGTAAATCATCTGGCGGCAGTGTCGTCTCGACTTCAATTACACCGTTCAGAAACGCCGGCGATCCTTCGGGGCCGCCGACGGCGGGGTTTTCGATAAGCGACGACCGTCGTGTGACGCGAACGCCGGCGGTATTTTCCAAGCGATCCGCCGCAACGTCGATATTCTCACGCCGATTGCCGAGATTCGCCCCAACCGCGATGTAAGCGACGACGTTCATTTCTCTCGTCATCAAGAATGAAGAAAGGCCCCTTACCGGAGCCCTCCTTCGTGACCCTTCGTGCCTCTTCGTGGATCAGAATTCGAACTTGCTCCCCGCCAGCCGCCTGTCGATCTCGCCGATGACGCGCCGCTCGTCCGCCTCGTCTTTGGCAATAAACGTGACGCTCATGCGCACGTACGCCCCGGCGTCGTCCCAGGGGACGGTGCTGATGAGCTTTTCCGTGATCATCCACTGGCTGAACGCCTCGCCCGTCTCGAAAGCGACGCGCTTGCCGTCCTTGCCGGTGGCGGATTTCGGGGACTTTACGTAGAGGAAGAACGATCCGCGCGGCTTCTTCGCGTTGAAGCCGTGCTTGTTCAACACCTGCACCAGCCCGTCCATCCGGCGGCTGTATTTCGCGGCGATCTGCTGCGTTTGCTCGGGGTGGTCGAGGGCGTAGGCGCAGGCTTGCTGAATGGCGAGGAACTGGCCGGAGTCGGTGTTGTCTTTGACGTCGGCGTAGGCCTTGACGATCAGCGGGTTGCCGACGACGAACCCGAGCCGCCAGCCGGTCATGTTGAAGCCCTTGGACATCGAGTGCAGCTCGACGCCCACGTCCGTCGCGCCCGGCGTCGCCAGGAAGCTCAACGGCTTGCCCTCGAACACCAGCGCCGCATAGGCCGAGTCGTGAAACACCACAACGTTGTTCTTCTTCGCGAACGCCACGACCTTGGCGAAAAACTCCTGTGTCGCGCTCGCGCCGGTCGGGTTGTTGGGGTAGTTGATGACCAGCGTCTTGGCCCGCTCGAGGACGTCGGCCGGGATGCTGTCGAGGTCGGGGAGGAAGCCGTTCTTTTCGAGCAGCGGGATGTTGTACACCTCGCCGCCGATGTACTTGGTGTGGGTGCCGAAGACGGGATAGCCCGGCGTGGTCATGAGGGCGACGTCGCCGGGGTTGATGAAGCAGTAGGGGAGGATCGACAGGGCGGCCTTGGAGCCGATGGAGTGGATGATCTGGCCGGCCGGGTCGGCGACGTCGACGCCGCAGACGTTCTTCATCCACCGCGCCGCCGCCTGCTGGTACGGCGTGCCGCCGTTGTCGGCGTAGCCGCGGTTGCCGGGGCTTTTCGCGGCTTCGTAGAGCTTGTCGATGACGTCCGGAAACGCCATCTCGTCCGGCTCGCCGACGCCGACGTCGATCAACTCGGCGCCGGGGTTGGCATCCATCGCGGCG
>JBKJRK010000366.1:0-11265 GCA_046593135.1 Tepidisphaeraceae bacterium
TCGGCCGCGACGCCCTGCTCTGCGGGCTGTACCGCCGGACGGGCGCGAACGACAAAGCGGCCTCGATCTACAACAAGCTGCTGGAAGACGCCCGCGTCGAGCCCGGCGTCCTCGTCGACGCCGCCGACTTCTTCGCATCTCTCGGCAAGAAGGACGACGCCGCGAAGTTTCTTGAGAAGGTGCGTTCGATCGAAACGGCGCCGGCGATGCGCGAGCTCTTGCTCGCACGCTACGCCGAGCGTCACGCCACCGCCGACGAGGCGCTGAGGGGCTACGAAGCCGCCGTCGTCGCCGACCCGGCGTACCCGGCGGCGTGGCAGGGGCTGGTCGGATTTCACCTCCGCCGCCTCGAGTTCTCCCAAGCCGTCGCCGCCGCGGATCGCGCGCTCAAGGCCGTCCCCGACGACGCGAGCCTGCAATCGCTGCGGGCGCGAGCCGTCGCCCTGCAAGGGTTCAAGAACGACGCCAGCATTGAAACGCTGGCCGGGGAATTGGCGAACGACCCACAGAGCGGCGCCATCACGGACATGCTGCGGCTTCTCAGCCATGCGAAGAAAGAACACGAGCCGCTCGACCAAACGCTCCCCAAATTACGCGACCTCGCCGACCGGAACCCCGACATGCTCCGGCTCCAGATGTACGTCGCACAGAGCCACGCCCGACTCGGGCAATACGACGAAGCGGAAAAGGTGGCGCTGCGCGCCGCGCTGGGCGCGCCGAACGACGCCGAGGCCGCCCGCCTGCTGACGCTCGTCTACGCCGCCCGCCCGGGCGCGGAGAAGTGGTCGAAAGTGCTGGAATCGGCGCGTCAATGGCGTCAGCGGTCGCTCGACAACCCGATGGCCGCGGACATCGCCATCGCACGGACGCTGCTGGAAATGCGCCGCCCCGCCGAGGCGGCGAGCCAAGTTCAGCCCCACGTGCCGGAGAGTCCGGCCCCTGACGCCAACCCCGCCGTGGTCGGCGTGTACGCCCAAGCCCTACTCCGCTCCGGCGACGAGAAAAAGGCAGCCGCGATTTTGACGCCTTTGACCAAGGCGTCGCCGGTATGGCGGAAGGTTTGGCTGCAACTGGCGACCGTAAGTTTTGAGGGTGCCGAAGACGCCGCCCGCTGGGTTGAACAGGTCTTGCCGACCCTCTCGGGCGAGTTGTCCGAGCAGGTTGCTCTGGCCGAGACGTGGTGTGCGGTCGGCTCGCGGTTCTCATTCCCGGCGGGCTTTGAGAAAGCGAAGGCGGTCATTGAGCCACTTACCACCAACCCACAAGCCCAGAGCGAAGGGTGGCGGCTTTTGGCCATGCTTGCCGAATCGACTGGGGACATGGAACAAGCCACCCGCGCTTACCGCAAGCTCCTGGAAACCAGGCCGGATGATTCGGACATCCAAAACAATCTTGCATACGCGCTATTGGAACTCGGCCGTCCAGTGGAACTTCCCGAAGCTCGAAAACTCGCCGAAGCCGCCGTCGCCAAATCGCCCGCCAACAGTACCTACCTCGACACGCTCGCACGCATCCAACTCAAGGCCGGCGACCTCGCCGCCGCGGAGCAAAGTTTCCAGCGGGCGCTGTCGTCTCAACAAGGAAGCCTCGAAGCGATGATCGGCCTTGCCGACGTCCACGCCCAAGCGGGTCACCCGGAAAAAGCGCGCGAGCTGCTGGTTCGCATTAATAACGCCATTCAAAGCAGCGCCACTCTGCCTCCCGCCCTCCAGCGCCAACTTGACGGTGTTCGACAACTCGTGAAAGGGCCGGTCCAGTCCGGCCGTGTTGAGTAAACGGCTCCGGCATCCCCCCTCACTCTTTGCGGGGGAAGAAATTGCATGCTGAGTCCAGCTTGAGCGTTACTGAGCAGTTCTGTCACTTTGGCCACACTTCGCGCGGGTGCTACGCAACTCGATTGGCTCGTCCGAATTGGCCGTGAACGGCGGCGGACAAACGAGACAGTTTCTTAACAGCTCTGGAACATACATTTATGAATTGCGGCTTGCGGGTTCATCCATTTCTAACATCGCGGGCATTTACTTTGCATCAGCAACGGCCGAGCATCGTGAGAAGTGAGGTATATACCAAGCTCAGACGTATAGGAGCCGCCAATAGAAAAGAATAGATGCCTTTCTGTCATTCACGCGGCATTTTGACATGGTACGGTTTCTTAAGTGATAGCTTCGGATCCGTGTTGAGGCGGTGTTCGATCGCGGTACAATGCCGGACTGAGCATTCCGAGAGTTCAGTGGGTGAACTTGAAGCGCCCTTCTTCGATGTGCGACGAACGGCTACGTTTTGGCTGGTACGGAACATCGCTGAGGGCAGGATGTTTAAGCATGGGTCTGGTCTGGCTGCAAGAGCCGGATGCTTCGGGTTTCGGACATTTTCAGTTGTAACGTCCGGGTGAGCGCTGCCACTACCGCCCGGACAGTGCGCACGCGAAACGGGTCGGCCGCGGGGCTACCTGTTTCTGAAGGAGGTTTGGCAGATGCTGAATGCAGAGACGTACAACCCCAGTTTACAATCGGTCGAGGCCAGCTTTATCCAAAAGCGCCGCCGACCGCTCGAAGCCTTGGCTTTCGCTTTGGCCGCCCTCGCATGTGCACCTGCATCGGATATCGCCTATGCAGCTAGCGCAACCCTCGACGCATCCCTCGGTTCTGTTTCGGTGAGCAGCGACCTTGCTTCCCAGGCCCCCGGCGGCAACGCCGCCCGCGATGAGGACGACTTCTCCGCCGGCCAAGCGTCCGTCCTTCGGATTGACGCCGACGCAAAGGCTGAGCAGCTTTTCCAAAGCGACTTCGTGTCCGCCCGCGCGACGACCTTATTGGCACGGGACAACCAGGCGGTCAGTGGATTAAGTGACGGCGTGCTCGCCGGTTTGTCGCAGACGTCCCAACCTGTTGATCTTCGCGGCAAAGGGTTGTCCCTTACGATTTCCGCCCTGCAGAACGTGAGCCCGAGTATCAGATCAGCCCGACTTTCCCCCGCGACTTTGGACTTCTGGAACGAGACCGCAACGGACGAAATTGACGTCACTTACGAGGGCGTCACCGCGGAATTCTCGACGCGCAATCGGGTCGAACGTCCCAACGTGCTTATCCCCCTGCCCGCCGCCGCGTGGAGCGGCTTGACCGTGCTAGGAGGAGTGAGCCTTCTTGCGGGGGCTCGGAAAATCCGTCGGCGATTTCTTTGACGGCGGGTCTTCCGCTCGATGAAAATTGAAATACGAATGAAAACGGATCGGCGCCGATGGGTGCCGATCCGTTTTCATTCGGGTTCAGTCGTCAAATCGGGCGGCGAAACACGCGAGCGTAATAATCGCAAACCGAGGGATGAGACGAAAAGCGACTTCCAGCGTCTTAAACGCAACGCCTCGCGTTGCTATCGCTTTTGCGATTCACCGAACCATGCTATTCGACCCCCCCGCAGCCGAGCCGGCGACATTAACATCAGGCCCGGCGTGGGTGGCGATTCGTTGATCCTGGCCCGGCTCGGCGCCCCCCACTTCTTGCTCGACGCCCGTAGAAGTCTGACGCCGGCCGGCGGACATCTTGCCGCCTAATCGACCGATCCGCGACATGTGTGCGCGGTTCGAACTGACGCGCTCGCCGCCTTTTCTGCCGGCGGCCCTGGCTTCGTCGCTGGTGAATTCGTGGGCCGTTCCCTTCTCGTGGGCCGCCCGTCCGCCTTTACGCGCGATCTCACGTTGCTTTTCGGCATTCATTGACGCAAACCCCCGGCTGTGCGTCCGTGTCGCTCCGGAATCCATCACATACTCCTTTCGCCAAACACCCGCAGGAAAGACGTTCCCGCAAGACTCTTCTCACTAGGGCGAGCAACCGCAGTACCACCGAAGCCATCCGCCAAATTCCCGCGGCGGGGAAAAAATGACGAAAATGGTCGCATATCCTTGCATTTGTTCCCCACCGGAGCGGCCTTGACGGTTGGAATCCTCGCCGGTCGGGTTTACAGTATTCAGGCCTCTGGCGACTGTCTTCAAGGCCGCAAGCGGCGGAACAGCCTTTTCCCAGCTTGTCCTGACGTAAGGCGCAGAATTGCGCCGCTGTTGCGGAAGGAATGCGTGGACGGGCGCCGATCTAATAACTGTATTCGGGGCGCATCGTGACAATCGGATAAAAGTGCGAACGCTTTTTGTGACCCGGTAACATACGTCCGCGACCCGCGGCGGCAATCTCATCGGACGCGGGACGTCGCAGGTGTTACTGTCGCCTATTATTTTGAAGCGTCGGACGGGGTGGTTTGGTCCGGGCTTCATTGGAGCTGAGCTGGATGGAACGGTTTGATTTCGTGAACCGCGCCAACGCGGATTACATCGATCGCCTGTTCGAGCAATATCAACGAGACCCCCGGTCGGTCGACGCTACCTGGCAGGCCTACTTCGCGGGCTTTGAATACGCCGCCGGGAAGAACCTGCGCGCTCCCGGAGAGCGCAAAGAACCTCACGCCGACTCGCCGCAGACCCCGGCCGGCGACAGCTCCTCTTCGAAGCCGGCAACTGAACTGTCAGGCAATGCCTCGATTGGGATCTTCGACCTCGTCCACTCGTACCGCGAGCTGGGCCACTTCGTTTCCAACCTCGACCCGCTCGGGCACAACCGTAAAACCCATTCACTGTTGGAACTGAGCGAATTCAACCTCACTCTTGCCGATCTGGATCGCAAAGTAGGCTCGGGATCGTTCCTCGGCGCGACGGACGGCACCCTGCGCGACCTGATCTCTAAACTCCGCGAAACGTACTGCCGCACGCTCGGTGTGCAGTTCATGGAAATCAGCGACAAGGCCCAGCGTGAATGGCTCGCCCTGCGCATGGAGCCCATCCTCAACAAGCCGACCTTCTCGCCCGAAGAAACCCGGGCGATTCTTTTTCAACTCGTCGCCGCCGAAGAGTTCGAGCGATTCCTGCACACCCGCTTCGTGAATCAAAAGCGGTTCAGCCTCGAAGGCGCAGAAGCCCTCATCTCGCTGATCAACACCATTGCCGACGACGGCGCCTCACTCGGCGTCGAAGAGTTTTGCCTCGGCATGGCCCACCGCGGCCGGCTCAACGTGCTGGCCCACGTGCTGAACAAGCCGTACGAGGTGATCTTTAGCGAATTCAAAGGCACGATCATCCACCAAGACCAGGAAGGCGACGGCGACGTCAAATATCACCTCGGCTACGCCAACGACCGCCCCACCAACCAGGGCCGGAGCCTGCACCTGGGCCTCAGCCCCAACCCGAGCCATCTGGAACTAATCTGCCCCATCGTCACCGGCATCGTCCGTGCCAAGCAGCTCGCCCGCGGCGACAAGGACCAGACCCGCGTCGTCCCCTTGCTCATCCACGGCGACGCATCTTTCACCGGCCAAGGGGTCGTCTTTGAAACGCTCAACCTGTCCGAGCTGCCCGGCTTCCGGGCCGGCGGAACGGTACACGTCATCGTGAACAACCAGGTCGGCTTCACGACTTCTCCGGACGAGGCGCGATTCACGCCCTACCCGACCGACGTCGCCAAGATGATCCAGGCGCCGATCTTTCACGTGAACGGCGACGACCCCGAAGCCGTCGTGTGGGCGAGCAAGTTGGCGATCGCGTTCCGCGAGCGGTTCAAGTGTGACGTGATGATCGACCTCGTGTGCTACCGCCGGCACGGCCACAACGAAGTCGACGAGCCGGCGTTCACGCAACCCGTAATGTACAAGGAGATCGCGAACCACAAGTCGGTCCGCGAGCTCTACGCCGAGCGGTTGATCCGCGAAGGCCGGGTGACCGAGCAGGAGCATCAGGAGATGACGAAGATCGTCCGCGAGCGGATGGAATCGGCCATCAAGCTCGCCGAGGAGCTTCGGCCACGGCAGCGGACGGCGACGATCAACAACCTCTGGAAGAGCCTCACGCACGTCCCGGCCGACTGGGCGGCCAAGACGGCGGTCGGGCGCGACGTGCTGACGAAAATCGAAGACGCGGTCAACAACATCCCGCTCGATTTCACCGTTCACCCGAAACTGAAAAAGTTGTACGCGCTTCGGCAGGAAGCGGTGAAGGCGGGCAAGGGAATCGATTGGGGCAACGGCGAAATGCTGGCGATCGGCAGCCTGCTCCTGGAAGGAACGGCCGTCCGTTTTACCGGCCAGGACGTCAAGCGCGGCACTTTCAGCCACCGCCACGCCGTTCTGTTCGACTTCAACACCGGCAACGCCCACGTCCCGCTCAACAACGTGTCGAAGGACCAGGTCAAGCTCACCATCCTGAACACGATGTTGAGCGAGTTGGCCGTCCTCGGGTTCGAGTACGGCTACAGTTCCGGGGACCCGCGCAACCTCGTGATCTGGGAGGCGCAGTTCGGCGATTTCGTCAACATGGCCCAGCCAATCATCGACCAGTTCATCGCCGCCGCCGAGAGCAAGTGGAGCTTGTTCAACGGGCTGGTCATGCTGCTCCCACACGGCTTTGAGGGCCAGGGTCCAGAGCATTCCAACGCGTACATCGAACGATTCCTGTCGCTGTGCGCCGAGGACAACATCCAGGTTTGCGTCCCGACGACGCCGGCTCAGTATTTTCACATGCTCCGGCGGCAGATTCACCGAAAGTTCCGCAAGCCGCTGGTCGTAATGACGCCCAAGAGCCTGCTCCGCTTTGAGCCGTCGTTTTCAACGACCGACGACCTGACGCAAGGGTCGATGCACAACGTGCTGGACGACGCCGCGACCGCCAACGAGCCGCAGCGGATCCGCCGGCTGCTGCTGTGCAGCGGCAAGGTGTATTACAGCCTGGCCCGGGCACGCGAGAAGGAAAATGTGCGCGACGTCGCGATCGTTCGCGTCGAGCAGCTTTACCCGGTCCCCAGGAAAGAGCTTCAGTCGATTTTCCAGAAATACCGCAACGCGCACGACGTCGCGTGGGTTCAGGAAGAGCCGAAAAATCGCGGCGCGTGGACGTTCATGGAGCCCCGGCTCGTCGAGATGCTCCCCGAGACCGCGATTTTGAGCTACTGCGGGCGGGAAGAGGCGGCCAGCCCCGCGACCGGCTCGTACAAGATGCACGAAATCGAAGAAGTCGAGCTCATCGCCCAGGCCCTTGACCTCAAACTCGCACCCGCCGCCGATAATTCAAACGGGAAAGACGGAGCTTCACCGCCGACCGGCGAGCACGCGCCGCTCGCATCGGCGCCGAAGGGCGTCCGCCAAGCCGCCGTCGCCGCGCCCGCTACTGCCGGTTCGCAGCACCCGGTATCGGACTGATCGATCGGCCTATGCTCGTGTGTAAGCTCGAAGCGCGCGGACCAGGGTCGGTCCTGTTGCGTCGCACGAGGGCCAGAAACGGATTCCCTCAGATCCGCACGCCCAGCGTCTCCCCGATTCGCGGCCGCCCGCAAGGGCGGCAGGCCAGCAGGTCACACTTGACGCGCGAGAATCAACTGGAATCCGTATGATGCGTCAATCAACCTGGACGCCCCAGCGTTGCCCCGCGGCTACGAGTGCGGTATAGCAACGACGCACGGACAAAAGAACTCCGATCTCAGTCTTTTGCGAATAGTTTCGCGCCACAAACGGACCCCACCCATGCCCACCAACGTTGTCGTTCCTCCCCTTGGCGAATCGGTGACCGAAGCCGTGCTGCTCCGCTGGATCAAGAACGACGGCGACTCCGTCGCGGTTGGCGACGCGCTGGCGGAACTTGAAACCGACAAGGCCAACGTCGAGCTGCCCAGCGAAGGGGCCGGCGTGTTCCATCGCGCGAAAGAAGTCGGTGCGACGGTGAAAGTCGGCGAAGTGATCGCCCGGATCGGCGAAGGCAACGGCAACGCCGCGCCGGCGAAAGCCCCCGCCGCCAAATCCGAGCAACCGGCGCCGAAGCCGGCTCCCGCGCAGGCCGCTCCGACGACGCCGACCGCTCCGAACCCCGAAGACCTCAGCCCCGCGGTCCGGCGGCTGGTCGAGGAAAAGAACGTCGACGTCGGCAAGGTGAAAGGCACCGGCCCGGGCGGGCGCGTCACGAAGGAGGACGTTGAAAATTATCTGAACGCCAACGAGGCCGTCAAGAAAAACGCGCCCTCTCCTGGGGCTCAGCCTGCGGCCGTTCCGGCCGCCGCGAACCATGGGGGAACTTCGCTCTCGTTTGACGCCGCCGGCGTTAAACGAGAGCCGATGAGCAAGATCCGCAAGCGGATCGCCCAGAATCTCGTCCAGGCCCAGCAGACCGCCGCCATCCTGACGACGTTCAACGAAGTCGACCTCTCGGCGGTCATGGCCCTCCGCGCCAAGTACAAAGACCGCTTCAGCGAAGTCCACGGCGTATCGCTCGGGCTGATGAGCTTCTTCGCCCGCGCGGTCGTGCTCGGCCTGAAAGAATTCCCCCGGGTCAACGCCCAGATCGACGGCGACGACGTGGTATTCTTCAACCACATCCACCTCGGCATCGCCGTCAGCACCGAACGCGGCTTGGCCGTGCCCGTGCTGCGAAACGTCGAAGCCATGTCGTTCGCAAAGATCGAGTCCGAAATCAAACGCCTCGCCAACGCCACCAAGGAAGGCAAGCTCGGCCTGCAGGAACTCTCCGGCGGCACTTTCACCATTACCAACGGCGGGGTGTTCGGATCGCTCCTCTCCACCCCCATCATCAACCCCCCTCAAAGCGCCATCCTCGGCATGCACACGATCCAAAAACGCCCCGTAGCGATCAGCGACAAGGTCGAAATCCGCCCGATGATGTATGTCGCCCTCAGCTACGACCACCGCCTGATCGACGGCCGGGAATCGGTGAGCTTTCTTGTACGGGTGAAGGAATATTTGGAAGACCCGGCGAGGTTGATGTTGGAGATATAATTACCGGCCGAAAGGACCACCGAACCATGACGCTAATCCATTTGAGGGCAACGGTCGGTGCTGACGGCAACATTGTGGTGCCTGTGGGCACGGACGCGGCGGGACAAAAAGTCGAGGTAACCGTGACCCCCGCACACGACGCGGAAATGATCAACGGAATTCCGCACGACGAATGGTGGGCACGTTTCCGCGCCTTGGCCGGCAGCATCGACGATCCGGCGTTTGAGCGGCCGGCCCAGGAGACTTACGTTCCCCGTGGGTTGGACTAAGATGTCGCCGAATGTATCTGCTCGACTCCAGTGTTTGCATTGACTACATGCGTCACCGCGACAGCGGCGCGCTGGACGCGTTCATCGCGCGAGTCGGCCCGGCCAGAATATTCCTCTGCTCCATTGTCGTCAGCGAATTGCTTGCCGGAGCATGTGCTTCGCAGCAGCCGACGATCGAATGTGCGAAGGTCGAAGCACTCCGCCGCTTGTTTCGATCGCTCCCGTTTGACGACGTGGCAGCAGAGACGGCTGGACGCACGTTCGCCGACCTCCGATCAAATGGCGTGAAGATCGGTTATAATGACCTCCTCATCGCTTCAATTGCAATCGTGAATGATCTTATCATTTTGACGGGCAACCTCCGAGAGTTCCGTCGCATCAGCAGACTCAGGGCGGAAGATCCAGCTTCTCTAATTCGTCCTTAAACGTCTCCCATCTCAATGAGCGATACGAATTACGACCTCCTCGTCATCGGCGCCGGCCCCGGCGGGTACGTCGCCGCAATCCGCGCGGCGCAACTCGGGCTCAAGACCGCCTGCGTCGAACGCGAGTACCTCGGCGGGACGTGCCTCAACGTCGGGTGCATTCCGTCGAAGGCGCTGCTCGATTCGTCCGAGCGCGCGTATGCGGCGACCCACGACTTCGCCAAGCACGGCATCGCAGTCGGCGACATGACAGTCGACATTATTAAGATGCAGGCCCGCAAGGACGATGTCGTCAAAGGCCTTACCGGCGGCGTCGGACTGCTATTCAAAAAGAACAAGATCGACCACCTCGTCGGACACGCCAGGATCACCGCGCCGGATACTGTCGAAGTCGCAGCCGCGGGCGGGAGCCCGCGGGCGATCAAGGCGAAACGCATCCTCATTGCCACGGGTTCCGCGCCCATTCAAATCCCTGGCCTCACCTTCGACGAAAAACATATTTGCTCGTCTACCGGCGCGCTCGCGTTCGCCGAAATCCCCAAACGCTTCCTCGTCGTCGGGGCCGGCTACATCGGCGTCGAGCTCGGCTCGGTCTGGAACCGCCTCGGCAGCGAAGTCATCGTCCTCGAATTCCTCGACCGCGCCCTCCCGGGCATGGACAAGGAGATGGCCGGCAAGCTCCAGCGATTGCTCGAACAGCAAGGACTGAAGTTTCGCTTCAAGACCGCCGCGGAGTCGGCGAAAGTTGAAAACGGCAAGGTCCAGGTTTCCTGGAAGAGCGGCGACCAGTCCGGCGTCGAGGAAGTCGACAAGGTCCTCGTCGCCGTGGGTCGCCGGCCCGTTACCGACAACCTCGGCCTTCAGGAACTCGGCGTCGCGCAGGACAAGAAAGGTTACGTCGCCGTCGACAAACACTTCGAGACGAACGTGAAAGGCGTCTTCGCCATCGGCGACGTCATCGGCGGGCTCATGCTCGCTCACAAAGCCGAGGAAGAAGGTGTGGCCGCGGTTGAGACGATGGCCGGCGGTGCGGGGCATGTGAACTACCCGGCCTGCCCGAGCGTCGTCTACACGCACCCCGAGCTTGCGCAAGTTGGGCTCACCGAAGAAGACGCGGCGGCGCGCGGGCCGATCAAGGTCGGCCGGTTCCCCCTTATCGCCAACGGCCGGGCGCGCGGCATGGGCGAGACGGACGGCATGGTCAAAGTCATCGGCGACGCCAAGACCGACCGCCTGCTCGGCGTCCACGTCCTGGGCCCCCACGCCAGCGACATGATCGCCGAAGCCACCCTGGCGATGGAGTTCGCCGCCAGCGTTGAAGACCTCGCCCGCGCGTTCCACGCCCACCCGACTCTTCCCGAAGCGATGAAGGAAGCCGCCCTGGCCGCAGACAAGCGGCAGATTCACTCCTAACTACAGCACCGCGAATGAGAGCCTTCGGCCAATAATCGGTGGCACGACACGGCCGGGTTTTTCAAGGCGTCATCGATATCGCCCCGAACTCCTTGTTGACCGTCCCGTCGTACTTGGGGGGACTTTGACGCTACCTTCCGTAGCTAAATCCATTTGTTTCCAGCCATTCCGGATGTTCAAGCAAAGCGGCACCAAGTTTGCATGCTTCATTAAGGATAGGTCCGTTCCAAAGGAGTGGCCATGAATAGCGATACAGAAGTCTCGGGTACGAGCGACCGGGCCGTGGTCGGTGTTTTTGACGACCGGCTCGTGGCGGAAGAGGCGATTGACGCCTTGCACGCCGC
>JBKJRK010000395.1:0-3048 GCA_046593135.1 Tepidisphaeraceae bacterium
CCCGCAGACACCAGCCACGCCCGGGGATTCGCCGGCATACCCTCCCGCGGCCATTGCTCCACGGCCGACGCGAACGCGTCGTGAAGCGCCTCCTCGGCGAGGTCGAAGTCGCCAAGCAGGCGGACCAGCGTGGCAAAAACGCGTCGCGATTCGGCGCGGTAAACCGCGTCAACCTTCTCATGCACATCTTCCGTCGCGTCGTCGCTCATCCGCCAGTCCCTCACCCGCACGGCAACCGTTCCTGAAATTCGGCGTCGCGGCAAGTGTACCGAATTCTTGACAGGTTCGATCGGCTCTCGAAAGATGCAGTTGAAACCCAACAGGAGCGCCGATGGCCGTTTTCAGCGTACTGGTATTAACCGCCCCTCCCCCGACGCAGGCGTCCGAAGCCGGCGGGGCCTACGTAAAAATCGACGGCCGCGAGGCGCTGCTGCGCAGCGTGGAGTTGTTTCTTAACCGCGAAAACGTCAAACAGATTCAGCTCGTCGTCGATCCCGATTTCCTGGAAGAAGCCCGGCGGAAGTTCGGCAACCACCTCGGGCTTTTCGGCGTGAAAGTTCTGCCCGGCGGCCCGAAGTGGTCCGACCAGCTCGCGGCGGCCGGCAAGACGATCTCCGCCGAATGCACCCACGTGCTCGTACACGACGCCGCCCGGCCGGCGGTGCCGTTTACGGACGTCAACGCGGTGATGGAGTGTGCGGAGAAAAATGCGGTCGTGGCCCTGGTTTCGCCGGTCCGGAGCCAACTGGTCGAGTTGGACGAAGGTGGCAACCCCGTCGCCTCCCACTTGCCCTCGCGCTTCATGCACCTGCTGACGCCGGCCGCGTATTCGAAGGCCAAGTTTGAGCAAACGCTGGGCGCGGGAAAAGAGGTCCACGCTTCGGAAGCCAAGCTGGTAAAGGGCTCGCCGCTTAACATCCGCGTCGGCGGCGCGGGCGAAGAGCGCGTCGCCAAGGCGATGCTCAACATGCTGCCGAAGCCGAAGATCAAGGCGCCGAGCAATCCGTTTGAAGAAGCACAGTGGTAGGGGAGCAGTGGCCGGTGGTCAGTAGCCGGTGGTCGGTCGTTTCAAGCTGACCACTGGCCACCGGCCACTGGCCACTCGTCTTTCACCCACCACGCCGGCACGCATTCCGGTGCGGCGAGGGTTTGCACCCCGAGCCATGCCGCGCAGACGGCGACGGCGTGACGCGCCTGTTGCGGAGAGTCGAACACCTGTTCGATGCTGCGGTGGTTCTTGGGGTTGCGCCACGCGTTCAGCAGGCTGCCGACGGTGGGAAGCTTGAGGACGAACTGCAGCGGCAAGGCGATCTCCGACCGCATCACGTCGCTGAGGGGAAGGTCCAGTACCGGATTTTTCGACATGTCCGAGCCCGTTGGAGTTGAAACCGGCCCCCGGCCTCCGTGCCCTGCGCCGGTCTTTTGAATGCATCGTCAAACTCGACTTAGGACCAATAATCAAAACTGATACGCCCTACCCACGGAATGCGTTCACAAAAGCAATAAATTGCTTAAATTTTGGATCGAGTAAGTTCACGTCGGATATAGTGGCGCCTCCGACCGCCGCTTGCGGTTGCGGTGAACTTGCTCTAACCAGTGTTTCCCGGCGTGCCTTGACACGCTAGGTCAGTAAACCTACGTTTGCCCCTTGCTCGTTTCACACCGAAATCCACTCGAAAGGCGTTGATCCGTGACCCTGGTTCTTGAAGGCAATACCTGCGTCGTCGGCCTCCAGTGGGGCGACGAAGGCAAGGGGAAGATCGTCGACTTCCTCACCGAAAACGCTGACGTCGTCGTGCGTTACTGCGGCGGCGCCAACGCCGGGCACACCGTCCGCATCGGCAACGAGAAATACGCCACCCACCTGCTCCCCGTCGGCGTGTTCCGACCGGGCGTGGTCAACGTCATCGGCAACGGCGTCGTGCTGGATCCGGGCGTACTAATCAAGGAAATCGACGAGCTGACCGCCCGCGGCGTGGTCATCACGCCCGACACGCTGAAGATCAGCTACAAGACCCACCTCGTGATGCCCTATCACATTCAGGAAGACACCGCCCGGGAAACATTGGCCGGAAAAAACGGCATCGGCACCACGAAGCGCGGGATCGGCCCGGCTTACGCCGAGAAGATGCACCGGACCTCAGCCATCCGCGTCGCCGACCTCACGCACGAAGAAAATCTCAAGGCCAAGGTCTGCCAGGTCGTCACCGACCGAAACAAGGTGCTGCGGGCGCTGTACGATTTACCGCCTTTGGATTGGAAAGGCGTCTTCGAATCCTACCGCGATTACGGCCGCCGGCTCGCGCCGTACATCTCCGACACGACGCACCTGCTGATCCAACTGATCAAGGCCGGCAAGCGGATCGTGTTTGAGGGCGCGCACGCCGTGCTGCTCGACGTCGATCACGGGACGTACCCGTACGTGACGAGTTCCAACTGCTCCGCGCTCGGCCTCTACACCGGCGCGGGCGTGCCGCCGCAAACGGTGCAAAACTTCGTCGGCATCATGAAGGCCTACAGCACGCGCGTGGGCGGCGGGCCGTTCCCGACGGAGCAGGACAACAACATCGGCCAGTACATCCGCGAACGCGGCAACGAGTACGGCACGACGACCAAGCGCCCCCGCCGTTGCGGCTGGTTCGACGCCGTCGCCGCCAAATACTCCGTCGACCTCTGCGGCGTCACCCACATCGCCCTCACGCTCCTCGACGTCCTCAGCGGCCTGGACCGCATCCTGATCTGCACCGGCTACAAATATCGCGGCAGCCGGCTCGAATATTTCCGCGCCGACATGGACGTGCTCGGCGAAGTCGAGCCGATCTACGAAGCCCTCCCCGGCTGGAACGGCAACATCTCCGGCTGCCGCCGGTTTGACGAACTGCCCCGCGAAGCCCAAACCTACGTCAAAACGCTCGAAAAAATCCTCGGCGCCCCCATCAAACTCGTCAGCGTCGGCCCGGAACGAACGGCGACACTCGTGCGGTGAAAAAATTTAGTCAGTAGTCAGTAGTCAGTAGTCAGTAGTCAGTAGTCAGTAGGCAGTAGGCA
>JBKJRK010000494.1:0-3693 GCA_046593135.1 Tepidisphaeraceae bacterium
CAGAGCCAACGCTGTGTTAAACTTCATGGTCGGCAGGCCCGGCAGCAGATAGGTCACCGAGGTGTGCCCGGAAATCCAACCCCCTAGCACGATGCACGCCACCACGAAGACTAGGCCGCCGAGGAGCTGTGCCGCAAGCTGAGTCTCGGCAACGTAAGGCTGATCCAGAGACGCGCCGGTTTGTCGGCGTTGTCGAGCGGCGGTGGTGTCGCTTAATGGCATGTTTTCATCGTTGCCATCGGGTGAATTCGAGCTTTCCGTAATGCTTTTCGCCGAAGGGCCTTGAAAGGGTTCGAAGCGGGCCATCTTCGCTCTACGTCTTGATATCGGGTTCGCTCCATTGGGGGTTCAGGTGCAACGTAGAGGGACTAACCCTGGTAGGCCGCGTCACATCGGCGTCATGTCGCCTTTTTCAATGAATTACGGATGAAATGAGTGGTCTCCGACGTCGGAGATTCTTTCGCGGCAATCGGCTGGTTGACGGGGTGCGTGACGGCGAGCGGTTCGGCTCAACGTTGCCCGATGCGTTTAGCCGAACCGTTCCGCATTCCGCGGCAGGCGGATGTACGGCAGGCGGAAGTCGTGAAAGCCTCTCTCCATGCGATCGCGGAAGCGCTGGGGGAGGAGCTCTTCGCCACGCAGGTCGATCGGGGTTGGTTCGCCCAGCGCTGCGAGGACGTTGGGGATGTCGGTGCTCAGGTCGTAGAGGTCGACGAGCCGTTGCACGCGGCCGGTCATGAAGTCGGTGACGTCCTGGTCGTTGAGCTGGTCGGAGCGGATGCCGGCTTCTTCGGCGGGGCGGTAGCCGGCTGTGCCGCCGAAGCCGATCCGTTCGTCCTGGTCGATGCCGTCGCCGGAGATGCCGATCGCGCCGACGAACACGCCGTTCTTATAAAGCGGGATGCCGCCGGCGAAGATCGTCAGGCCGTTGCGGAGGGGGTTGCGGACGTCGTTGTTCGGCCCGACGAGCGGGCGGGAATTGACGCTGGACGGCTCGGTGCCCTGGCCGATGCCGGTGACGGCCAGCCGGTCCTGGACCTCGAAGAATGGCCCGCCGACCGAATTGTTCTGGCCGATGCCGATCGGGAAAAACTTCTGGGACATGAACCCCAGGGCACGCGTGGTGATGGCGTGGTTGTCGTCGGAGAAGAAGGCGGCGGTGCGGGCCTTCTGGACGGCGACGTCGTAGCCGAAGTTGGGCCCGTCATCCATGCGGAACACGCCGAGCAGGTCGCCGTCGCGGTCGACGACGGCGATGTGGACGCGCGCCGCGACGCCGTCCGGCTCGCGAATCAGCGCGCGGGTGTTGACGGCGGTGGCGACGGCGTTTTCGAGGATCTGGTTGACGTCGGCTTCGAGCAGCCGCTGACTGTCGGGCAGCAGCGCGCCGCCGGGTGCGGCTTTGTCGTTACTGTCGACGATCTGGGCCGCGAGGGCGTTGGGCACGGCAATCTTGTTACCGGCGTCGTCGACCTCGAATTGCCGCTTCAGGTAGCCCTCGATTCCGGCGAACGTAGCGCGGGCAAACGTCGGCGGGCCCGACGCCAGGATCGCGGTGTCGGGCTTGCGCAGGACGTCGGCGCCGATGAGCTGGCCTTCGCCGGCGGCGGTGACCGTCGCGAGCGTGCGCGTTGGTTCGGCGCGGGCGGGCTTGTTCTTCGTGAACGGGAAGCGCAGGCCGTCGACGAAAATGTTGGTAGCGCGAATCTTCGGCGGGGTTTCGAACCCGCGCACGCCGGCGAGGGCGACGGCTTCATCGAAATCGGATTCTTCACGGCCGTTGAACACGCGCCGTTTGGGGTTGTGCCCGAAGAGGACGAAGGGCAGCAGCTCGGACCGGGCGGCGATGTCCTTGCCGTCGCCGGCGACGCCGATGCCGCCGGCCTTGATGCCGTTTTTGTAAATCGGGATGCCGCCCGGGTCGCCGGAAAGTGCGGGGAAGCCGCTCTGTTCGTCGCGCAAAACGTCGCCGCCCCGGAAGCTGGAAAACTGCACGCCGTAGAGCGGCCCGCCGGGGGTGTTCTTGATGGGGTGCGGGAAATGGTCCTGGATGATGAACCGCGCGGTGCGCGGCGTGAAGGCGTTTTCGTTGCTCTGGAAAAACGCGGCCGTCCGCGCGCGGGCGGACGCGGCGCGGACGAGTTGCTCGCGCTCGGAGAAAAGGCCGCCGGGGGGGTAGACAACACCATTCGGAGCCCGGTTGTCGTTAAATCCCGTCATGGCATACATGCCGAGAGTGACTCCTTCATCGTCCATCACGACGATGACCTGCCCCGGCCGCGCCTGCGAGGCGGCTTGGCCAAGAATGGTTTCGACTTCAGCGGCGGTCAGGTTGGCCTTGGACGACGGGTCTTCGACGCCGACGTGCCTCACTTCAGCCGACCGGGGCTCGCGCGAGGCGGCTTCCGTCTCGGCGGAAGCCAGTGACGATCCGGAGAGCAACTGGCGTTTTTCGAGCGACTCGAAGAATTGGAAACTCATTTCCAAACGCTCCCCGGGAGAGACGGTGAACTGCACAAAGGGCCGACGGCTGATCGCCCAATTACGGCGGCCACGTCAAGTGAGGAATCCCTGCGAATTTGAGTAACATAGACCGGCGTGCATCGCCTTGCAACCACTGTCCGGTTCGCTTAAAAGAGCGAACGATTCAGCCGTCGTGAGTCTCTTGGCTGTAATGGTTTGCACCTCTGATTCGGGAACGTTTCCGGTTCGTATGCGGAAGAAGTCGGCGACTGGATTTTTGAGGGTTAGACAAGTTACGGGATTCAGCATGAATCGGGGAAGGTTCATCGGACTAACTGGCTTGCCGGTGCTCTTCCTGGGTGCCCCGACGATTGCGAACGACATCGATTCCAGCAAAACCGGTGAGACTCCCGTTGCCGATGTCGCCGCGATCGCGCGGGGATCCCGAAACACGCCTGGCCGCAGTTCGGCAGGGCGGTCCGCGGAAGCGCCCAGACAGGCGGAAGACTGGGCCAAGCGGTGGAAGGCCGCCGTCGAGGCGCTGGAGGCCCGAAAGGCGGAGGTCCGGCGCGCACGCCGGGCGCCGGCGACCAACGGCCGGGGAACGCCGACGGCGGTGGCGGCGATTGACGTCGAGGCGGGGCAGCGCCAAGTGTCCCGTCCCGAAGACGCGAAGTTTCTGATGCTCGCCCCCCGTCGGCCCCGCGTGCCGCGGCCCCCGGCAGCCGAAGGATCCGCCGAGCCGACGACCACGCCGTCCCCTGAAACTTCCGACCCCACCGCCGCGCCCGCACCGGAAATAGCGCCCGGACCTGATGCCGGTGCCGCCACCGCCGTCCCGTCCCCCGTCGAGTCGCCCGCCGCGCCCGCCGGGCCGGATGCCGAACTCGTCCCGCTCGACGAGTACAAGCCGTTCGGGTACTCCGATTCTCCCGTCGAGCGCTCCCGCCACGACACCGATTTCGGCGGCCGGAACCGGCGCGTGCCGCAGAGCGATTTCCTCCCCGTCCCCGACCGTTTTCGCATCGGCCTGCCGGGCGATTACGTTCAGAATACCCGCGGCTCGCTGTTTGATCCCTACAACCAGAACGTGCTGAAGGGCGACTACCCGCTCATCGACCATCCCGGCGCCGAAGACGACGTGTTCGTGATCCTCACGCTCACCAGTGACACGCTTTTCGAAGCCCGGCGACTCCCCGTGCCTACCGCCGTCTCGGCCAACGACCCCAG
>JBKJRK010000561.1:0-8975 GCA_046593135.1 Tepidisphaeraceae bacterium
CTCAGGCGCCGAACTTCATTCACGCGGACATGGACGGAAAAACATTTGACGCCAAAATCAAGGGAGTACAAACAAAAACGCCAGCAGCGAAAATGTTCGCCTCCGCGCTTGAAGCCAGCAACGACGACACGCCTACTATCTTCGACGACCCCGAAGCCCCGAAGACGTTGTTCGATCTGCTGACCCGCCCTGATGGCGAGCGGCAATGTAGGCTCATTGTCGCTGCTGCGATCGCTGCCCCTGATGGCTTAGAAGAAGATCCCGAACACGCTGTAATCTGCATCGAACGCAACAACATAGTCATTAACGTATTAAAAGAAACGCTTGCAAAGCAGGACAAGAAGCGTATCGCCATTTTCTATGGTGCGGCCCATATGCCTGACTTGGCAAAGCAAATTGAAACAATGGGATTCGCGCGGGTTTCAACGCAGTGGTACAGGGTATTAGACGCAAGAATTCGTCCGAATGAACCGTCCGCGTTTCAACTGCTCATGAAACGTAGCCAGCGCGGTCAGCGGCCCCCGCCCGGCCTTGCCACGGCGGATGCCGCACCAAAACAACTCCCGACCCTTGCCACGCCCGAAAATGCCAAGTCGTTCTTCAACGGCAAAGACCTCGCCGGCTGGTGGGGCCATCCCGGCGTGTGGAAGGTGGAAAACGGCGAACTCGTCGGAAAATCTGAAAAAGGATTGCCGAATAATGAATTCCTCAAGAGCAATCTGCTGGTCAAGGATTTCCGCCTGACGTTTCAGATCAAACTCGTGCCCAACACTGAAAACTCCGGCGTGCAGTTCCGCAGCGTGCCAGTCGAGAACAGTTGGGAAATGAAAGGCTATCAGGCCGACGTCGGCGCCACCTGGTGGGGCAAGGTGTACCACGAGAGCGGCCGGGGCTTATTGACGAAAGCCGACGGGGACCAGTTCGTGAAGCCGAACGATTGGAACACGTACGAAATCTTGGCCGTCGGCCACAAGATTAAGACGGCCATCAACGGCAAGTTGTGCAGCGACCTCGACGATCCGGAAGGCGAGTTGGAAGGCGTCATCGCCGTTCAGGTGCACGCCGGGGGGCCGACGGAAGTGCGGTTCAAAGATTTCGAGCTTGAAGTGGACCCGAAGCCGGAGATGAAGACGGTCCACTAAGGGGCACGAAGAGACACGAAAAATTCGGCGCGGCGAGAGGTTCGTCGTGCGCGGCGCCAATCTCCCCCAACTTGCACCGCATCCGCGCTTTGTGCGACGTGATAAGAATCGACGCAAAAGTCGGCAATTCGCAATAAGCAGCCCTTTCGTGCGAACACGACCCTGCCCCCGCCGGCTTGTCGAAACTGGCCCGGCAGATGGTTACGATCCGCAAACAAGCTTAGGGAGAATTGATGTACCGTTTGATCCGCAACCGCTTCCTGCTCGCCTTCGCGCTTTTCCCCGCCACGCTGTGTGCCCGCCCGGTCATTGCCGCTGACCCGGCCGTGGACCACGCGGCGATCCTGCCGTACCTCGACGAGGGCACGTTCCTCGTCGCCCGGCTCGACGTCGAACGCGTCGACCAGGAAGCGCTCGGGAAGTACATGGAGGAGTCAATCGACGCGATGTTCAAGCAACTCCCGGTTGCGGCGAACCAGCGCGACGCGGTCAAGGGCCAGGGGAAGGGCGGGATCGGCACGGCCAAGACGTGGCTGACGGACATCGCCGCCGCGGGCGGGAAGCACGTTTACCTGCTACTCGAAACCGCGGACCTTATCGAGCGCAACGACGACCCGATGGTGATCATCCCGCTTGGCGACGGCGCTGACGCCGGCCGCATCCGGGAAGTCCTCTCCCGAAACAATCGCCAGCCGCAAAACATTCACGAGATCGGCAAGGCGCTCGTGTTCGCCGAGCCCGCGGCGGCCGAACGACTGAAGGGCCGTGTCGCCGCCGCCCCCCTCGACCGCCCCGACCTCGCCCGCGCCTTCGCCGCCACGGGCACCGGCGACGCGCCGCTGCGGATCGTCCTCGTCCCCGGCGAATCCGCCCGCGCGTGGGTCGAGCAGAACCTCCCGCAACTCCCCGCGCCCCTCGGCGGCGGCGATACGAAAATTCTCTCGCGCGGCGTGCGCTACGCGTCGATCGGCGTCGTGCAAAAACCTGCGACGACGGCCAACCTCACTATCCGTTGCGACAACACCGATAAAGCCAAGGCGCTGTTCGACGTGCTCAGCAAGGGCGTCGAATCTTTCAAACAAATGGCGCCGGGCGGCGAAGCGGGCGAAGAAGCCAAGAAACAGGCCGACACCATCAAGCCAAAACTAGCCGGCGACACCATCACCGTCTCGGTCGACCCACTCGCCGTCCAGATGGCGATGATGGGCGTTAGAATGTCGGCCCGCCCCGGCCCCAACAACGGCAAGGCGCAGCCCGCAGAGCCAGCAAAAAAGGACGACGGTGGGCTATAAGGCAACCGGTCAGATTGGCCACAGAGACACGGGGGCACAGAGGCCAACTCGCAGTTCTGGCGCCGGTCGGGGAAAGGAGCTTTATTGTGGCAGCCGAAGATAAATGCTTTGTCGACGACAACATGGAGCCGGATGCGGATTTGAACCGGGTGACGAATGCAGTCATTGGCGCGGCCATTGAGGTACACCGACTCCTCGGGCCGGGCCAGCTCGAATCTGCTTACGAAGAGGCCACGGCAATCGAAATGACGCTTCGCAACATTTCGTTTCAACGCCAGCTCGAAGTCATGCTCCTGTACAAAGGCCATGCTGTCGGAAAAGGACGCTTAGATTTTTTAATAGAAGGCGTGGTGGTCGTTGACCTGAAGGCGGTTGAACAACTCGCGCCGGTCCATACGGCGCAGATGATCTCATATTTGACCATCACAGGTCATCCGCTCGCTCTCCTTATCAACTTCAACGTCCCGGCACTCCGTCATGGCATCAAGCGAATCGCCGGACGCCCCCAGCGCCGGCGTTGACGCCTCTGTGTCTCTGTGTCTCTGTGGCGCATTTCTTTGCGGTATCATCCAGGGATCTCACCGTCATGCCGACACCGCCGCAACAATCACTGCCCCAGCAACAGGATTTCGAGAAGCTTGGCGTTTTTTATCTCGGCCGGGCGCATGACCTGGCAAACAAACAGACGACGGACGAATTGATCCTGTACGACTCGAAGGACCTCGTGACCCACGCCGTCTGCGTCGGCATGACCGGGAGCGGCAAGACGGGGCTGTGCCTCGCGGTGCTTGAAGAGGCGGCGATCGACGGGATCCCGGCGATCGTGATCGACCCGAAGGGCGACCTTTCCAACCTGCTGCTGACGTTTCCGAATCTCGCCGCGCGGGATTTTGAGCCGTGGGTGAACGACGACGACGCACGCAAAAAAGGCCTCACGCGCGAGCAGTTCGCGCAACAGCAGGCGGATCTCTGGAAGAACGGACTGGCCGGCTGGGGACAGGACGGCGACCGCATCAAGCGCCTCCGCGACGCGGCGGATTTTGCGGTCTATACACCGGGCAGCAATGCGGGCATTCCCGTGTCGATCCTGCGGTCGTTCGCGGCACCCGGGTCGGCGGTGCTGGAAGATGACGAACTTTTCCGCGAGCGCGTCGCGACGACGGCGACGAGCCTCCTCGGGCTCCTCGGCGTAGACGCCGACCCCATCCAGTCCCGTGAGCACATCCTGCTCTCGACGATCCTGTCTACCGCCTGGCAAAACGGGAAAGACCTGGACTTGGCCGCATTGATCCAGCAGATCCAGCAGCCGCCGGTGCAGCGCATCGGCGTGCTCGACGTCGATTCGTTTTACCCGTCGAAGGACCGCTTCGCCTTGGCCATGCGTTTGAACAACCTGCTGGCGGCCCCCGGGTTTGCGTCGTGGCTGGAGGGCGAGGCGCTGGACATCGGGACGATCCTGCACGGCACGCAGGGCAAGCCCCGGGTCGCAATTTTTTCGATCGCACACCTCGGCGACGCCGAGCGGATGTTTTTCGTGTCGCTGTTGCTCAACCAGGTGCTCGGCTGGATGCGGCAGCAGCCGGGTACGACGAGCCTGCGGGCGATCGTCTACATGGACGAGATTTTCGGCTACTTCCCGCCGACGGCCAACCCGCCGAGCAAGGCGCCGCTGCTGACGTTGATGAAGCAAGCCCGCGCGTTCGGCGTCGGCGTCATGCTGGCGACGCAGAACCCCGTGGACCTCGACTACAAGGGGTTGTCCAACGCCGGGACATGGTTCATCGGGCGGTTGCAGACCGAGCGTGACAAGGCCCGCTTGCTGGACGGCCTGGAAGGAGCCGCCGCCGGGTCGTCGGCGAAATTCGATCGCTCGGCGATGGAGCAGACGCTGGCGGGGCTCGGCCAGCGCGTGTTTTTGATGAACAACGTACACGACGACGCGCCGGTGGTATTCGAGACGCGCTGGGCGATGTCGTACCTCCGCGGGCCGCTCACGCGTCAGCAGATCAAGATGCTGATGGACCCGATCAAGGCGGGTTCGGGTGAAACGTCGCCGGCACTGACGGTTGCACCGAAATCACAGGCGGCCGCACCACAATCCGCCGCACGAATGCAGCCGCCCACTCCTTCCCTCGCCGCCAGCACGGCGTCGAGCCGGCCTGTGTTGCCGCCGGAGATCACGCAGTTGTTCGTGCCGGTGCGGTCGAACCCGCCGACGCCGGGCGCGGCGCTGGTGTATCAACCGATGGTGTTCGGCTGTGCCCACGTCTACTTCGCCGACGCCAAGACCGGCGTCGATCAACAGGACGACGTTTCGCTCCTCGTCCCCTTGCGCGATGGCATGGTTGCGGCAGCGGCGCAATGGGGGGAGGCGGTCGAAGTCGATTGGGACGAAACCGAGTTGGAACGTGACCCGGCCGCCATCGACGGCTCCAACGCGTCCTTCGCCCCCCTGCCCGGCGTCGCCGGCAAAGCCAAGAGTTATGACACGTGGTCGAAGCAGTTTGCCGACACGCTTTACCGCGGCAAGTCGCTCGAGCTGCTCCGTAGCCCGTCGTTCAAGCAAACGAGCAAACCCGGCGAATCCGAGCGCGACTTCCGCGTGCGCCTGCAACAAGCGGCGCGCGAACGCCGCGACGAGGAAGTGCAAAAGCTCCGGGACCGCTATACGCCCAAAGTGGTGGCGATGAACGAGCGCATCCGCCGGGCCCAGCAGGCGGTCGCACGCGAGAAGGAGCAGGCCAGCGCGTCGAAATGGAACACGGCCATCTCTTTTGGCAGCACGATCCTGGGCGCGTTTCTGGGGCGTAAGACGATCAGCGCCGGTACCGTCGGCCGGGCAACGACCGCCGTCCGCGGCGCGTCGCGCACGTATAAGGAATCACAGGACGTCGGCCGGGCCGGCGAAACCGTCGAGGCGCTTCAGCAACGGCTTGCCGACCTCCAGACCCAGTTCGAAAGCGAAACCGGCGAGATTGCGTCGCAAACCGACGCCCAGACTGAAGAGCTGGAAACGCTGACGCTCAAGCCTAAGAAGGCGAACATCAGCGTCAAGGTAATTGTTCTGGCCTGGACGCCGCACTGGCAAGCCGGCCAAACTTTGACGCCGGCCTTTTGAATGACGTCGAAAGTAGAGGGTGGGGCAGGCATTCCTGCCTGCCTCGGGCCGTAGGCCCGAATTCTCCAACGTTTCGCGGCGTGCGCCGCGAGGCAGGCAAGAATGCCTGCCCCACAAGCATCACGACATCCCAAGGACCTTGTCCATCCGCGCCGCGACGTCCTTGAGATGCTCGCGGTTGCCGGCTTCGACTTCCGCGGTGGCCCAGCCCGGCCCCCCGGTGGCAGCGTCCTTGTAGCCGACTTCGTCGAGCGCTTTCAGCACGTCCGGCCAGTTTTCATCGCCCTCGCCGATCTTTACCCAGCTGTTGGCGTGGCTGTAGCCCTTGAAATCAAATTTCAGCAGTCGCTTGCCGAGCGCCCGCACCCAATCCGCGCCGCGGACGCCGGTGTCCTTGCCGTAGCGGAGGACGTTGCTCGGGTCCAAGTAGCAGCCGACGATCGGATCGGCGAACTGATCGACGTATTTCACCATCAGCTCCGGCGTCGTCAGAAAATCGTTCCAGACGACTTCGATCGCAATATGAACGCCGAGCTCTTTTGCCTTCGGGACGGCTTTCGTCACCGCTTCGATCGAGCGCTCCCAGGCCTGGTCAAAATTTTCGTTCTTCGGATCGCCGACCTTGCCTGGGACGAGGAGGACGGTGGACGCGCCGAAGAACTTGGCGTCGTCCAAGGCGGCGAGCAAGGCTTGAAGGCCCTTTTCGCGCACCATCGGATCGGGGTCGGACAAGCGGGTGCTCCAATGAACCGAATCGATGACGCCGTGAATTTGGATACCGGTTGCGGTTGCCGCTTCGAGCGCCTCTCGCTTGTCGATGCCGCCCGGGCCGTCGACTTCGACTCCTTCAAAGCCGATCGACTTGATGAGCTCAAATTTCTCCTGGACCGTCTTGCCTTCGCCGATCATGCCGAATTTGACCGCCTTGCGGAACTTGCGGGGCTTGACTTCTTCGGCCAGCAAGTTGATCCCCCCACCGATCGCCCCGATCGATGCCGCGGCGAACGCGGTGGTCTGAAGAAATGATCGCCGGCTTGGTCGGAAAGTCATTGCACTCCTGTGTTTCATTTTCGAGAAACGATGGGCGAGTCTTCACGCTATTATCGAGGCATTTTCATAGGCGGTCAAACACGATGCCGCCGCAATCCTTGAATCCGGCTGCGCCGTCGCCGTAGTGACGCAACAGAAAAGAGGCTGCCGGTTGGAATAATTTCAGCCGGCGAGAGCGAGCGGAAACCCTGCGGCTTAACCATGCGATCAGCGAGTCAAAAAAAGGCCCGCAACCGTTGACTGGTTGCGGGCCTTTTAAGTTCGATTCGTTGATCGTAGCTTACCACTTCGCCCGCCGGAGCCCTCCACTTAGCGTTGCTCGACCGGTGCGGCCGGCGCTGGAATCCAATACGTCTGCCCGGCGACGACGAGATCGGGGTTGCTCTTCAGGGACGGGTTGTGGTTGATGATCGCGTCGCGGTTCTCCTCCGTATCACTGCCGAGCAGGACTTCGGCTAACTTCGACACGTTGTCGCCGGCGAGGGCGGTGTATCGAAGTTCCCGGCCCGTGGCGATCCGTACCAGTTCGACGCGGCCCGGCCGAGCACACAGCCGGACGCGGACGAACTGGTACGGATCGCCACGGGCCGGGAACTTCGATACACCGCGCTCGCCGGCGACAACGTGTCGAAGTTAGCCGAAGTCCTGCTCGGCAGTGATACGGAAGCGAACCGCGACGCGATCATCAACCACAACCCGTCCCTGAAGAGCAATCCCGACCTCGTCGTCGCCGGGCAGACCTATTGGATACCCGCGCCGGCCGCTGCGGCTGAGTAATGATGAGCGTAGAGTTCTAGTCCGGCCTGGAAAACGGCGATTCCATAAAAAGGAACAGGATCGCAGTCGGTTCTCCGACTGCGATCCTATTCATGTATTTCAGCCACGAACGAAGCAGCTTTTTAAAGCCCGGCCTCCCAATCATCACGTTCGCGCAGGTTTTGTGGCGTCCAATCTGCATAACGCAATTTGTCCGGGAGGCAGTACCTGGGAACGAAACCCCATGTACTGTTCATTTTACCGAGGACAACTCCCCGGTTGTCGGACACCCAACGCCACGCAAACGTCGTGTTCACCCCAAATTGATAAGAGAACAACTGTGGCCACGTGCAGTACTCGCTGCCGTAAGTGTAATTGCCCCACAAGTGCGTGGGGTTTGTGAGATACGAATAGCTGCCAGATGTCGTGTCGAGGAAGAACGGGGCAACGTTGTTTGGCCCCGAGCCGCCGCCGGGGAGTGCGGGCACGTAGTCATTCACGCAGCGGGCGTAGAGTCCGCGTAGAAACTGCCGCGAGCCTACGTCAACGGCCACGCTATAATGGCCGCTGTTGCAGTCGCTGTTGTAGACCGTTGCCGTCGACTGGAAATAGTTGATGTTAACCCACCCGCATTTGTGGGCATTACCGCGTGCGTGACCAAACCTGTAAACGCCGGACGTATTGTCCGTGTTGTAAGTGAAATTCTCTCCGCCCATGAGAATTCCAAGGTCGAAAGCCTCCGGTGCCGAGCGAACATAAACGCTCGATCCCGCGATAACTTTTTTAGTGTACCAAGTTCCAGCAGATGCGGATGACACGCATGTGAAACAGCCAGCAAGCACAATCAGGGGCAGTAATACTTTATGCATTCGTTGACTCCTCAAGGGGCGATACGCCCTGGATAAGATAGAGATGATGTTGAACAGCGAAGTGTAAGGGTAGAGAAATGGACGAAATGAGATCGATTAAATGACTCCCAGTTAGTCCTCCTTCCGTCGTTAAAAATATTCGGCCGAGCGAGCCCGCATCACCGGAGCGGTCTTACAGGCGTCTGGAGGTAAAATGGGTTTATGAGCGAAATCGATCATCATTTGCGTTAACGATAGCCATTCTATCGGTCGTGGCTGGCCTTTGCAAGCATAATTGTGCGATCGTTCTTGAACACGAAAATCGAATAAGAAGGTTTGTCGAGCCTTCTACGCGGCAACGTGCTGTTGTAGCCATCGCGGCTGCGGAAAGCGGCATAACTAGCGGGCCAAGTAGGACACGCGCTTCAAAGCTGGCGTTAAGTGCGTCCCGTTATGCGCATGGGCTGGAAGGAGATGCGGACGAGGTATTTTCACGCCGGCTTTGCCCGGGGCCGCCTTTGCGTAGATATGCTCACCCGGCGTTCCTACAGTCACTTCAACTGATTCGGTCAATCAGCCTGAACGGTCGCGTCTTTCCGCTCTTTCCGCCGAGTAGTAAATGGCTGAACTCCGTCGCAACGCGCTGATGAAGCCTCCCGTGCCTAAATTACAAAAAAGTAGGATTTTCAAGTTTACCAAGCGGTTCGTCTTGCTGCCGCTAGCCGTTGTCGCGGCGCTATACGGGTGGGCTGGATCACGGCGGAAGCAC
>JBKJRK010000626.1:0-3739 GCA_046593135.1 Tepidisphaeraceae bacterium
GTTGTTCGACCCGTCGTTCTGGAGCGCGCCGACAGTAATGCCGTTGTAGCCCGATCCCGGGGCGCCAACCATCGGGTTGGACGTGCCGCCGGAATTTCCCGCCGACGCGACAAAAGTCGTAAACCGGTTCTGGTTGGCCAGGCCGTCGGTCATCATCGAACGAACGTCCGTGCCGCCTGCTTCGGGGGTGTTGGAAACGCTGGGGGCGCCCCAACTGCTGTTGATGACGTCGGCGGCGCCGAAGCCGCTGACGTTCGACCCGTAAGGGTTGGCGAGGCTGGCGACGGTCGCGTTGAAGCTGCCGGAGTACGCCGAGCCGGTCCAGTTGGTTGCGATGGCGCCGGAGCGGAGGTCGGTCGCCGGCGCGACGCCGACTTGCAACGTACCCGGGTTTGCCCCGCCCAGTCGGCCGCCGATCATCATGCCGACCCACGTCGCGTGGCGGTCGAACGCCGGGGTCGCGAAAGGCGAGTTGGGAACCCCCGCCTGATTGGTCCGGCTCGTCACGTGCCCGAGCGCCTCGTGTCCCTGCCAGACGTGGCCGGCCTCGATGTTGGACGTGATCGTGTTGGCCCCGGTGTAGCCATGGGCGTAAAAGGCGTTGGCACCGACGATCGGCGCGACGTTGACGCCGGTGAAGGTGCTGGGAATGCTGGTAATGAGGTGATTCTCGCCGCTGACGACGGCGCCGGGGTCCCAGTCGAGAGCAGGCCCGCTGCCGTTAAGAAGCAAGACGCCCTGCGCCGCGGCGACGGCGGGAATGAACGCGCCCACGCAGCAGGCCACGATACGGCTGACGCAACGAATCCTTCGATTAAACGAACTGGTTTTTTGCGTCACGCGTTTTATTCACTTCGCATAAATAGCAAAATATCGACACGCGCCCGTTTCGATGGAAAACAGGGCTGATACGGATCGGAATTAATCCGTGCGCGTCACGTCTCAATTTCCAGCCGGCAGGGCCGGCTTCAGCGGCCCTGAACTCGCGCGGGGATTCATCACGATCCGTATGATTGACCTCCGTCTTGCGAGCTTGTCCTTCAATATAGCTCTAGAACAGACTACGTGTTTTTGTCGCGCCGAGTTCTTTTTTTGACAGTGGTTTGTGGCGATTCCGGCGGTTCCGGCTGTTTGGGAAATCCTACGTCCCCGGCCGGGGTTGGGGGAAAGCGTCGAAATGTCGGGTTGTCCAGCTTGCCGGAATGCGAGTGTGGCGCGCGCCACACTTCACGGAGAGACAAGCGATCGATTGTGGCGCGCGCCACACATTTTGGTTGCCCTGCCGGCTACCCGGATTATTCCGCTTTCAGAGACGCCAGATATGCCAGCAGGGAGGCGAGCTCCTGCGGGCTCAAGGAGTCGACGAGGGCCTCGGGCATGACCGAGGTCGCGAGGGTTCCCTTCCGCGCGACGTCGGCGTTTTTCAGGACGGTGGATACGCCGGCGGCGTCGCGGATTTCGACCTCGTCGCCGGCTTCGCGGACGATGAAACCGTCAAGGCGCTTGCGCGCCTTCGTGACGAAGTAGTGCGTCACGAAACCCTGAGCGATCTTGGCGTTAGGCTTCAGGATCGACTCGACCAATTCCGCCCGGCTGTAACGCTGCGCGATGCCGCCGAGGTAAGGGCCTTTGGGCGGGTCGTTCTTCGCTACGGTGTGACACGCGACGCAGCCTTGCCGGACGAACAGTTCGGCGCCGAGCTTCACGTCGCCTTCCGTTCCCTGCGTGATCGCCAGCGTCTGCTCGAACGGGATGGCCGAGATGAGCACTTTGTTGGGATCGACCAAACCTTTCGCCGACGAACCGAGTTGCGACGCGGCGTAGGCGGCGGCATTTTTCACGGCGGGGTCTGGGTCGGCGAGACGCGACTGCACCTGCGCGGCGTACGCCTCCACCTTGTCGCGTCCGACCGCGCGGAGCGCAGACGCGGCGCCGTCCGGCGCTGCGAACGCCGCGTCGAGCGCCTTCGACGCGGCGTCGGCCGCATCTTTCGGTGATTGCTTCGACGTGGCGACCTGGAGCAGCACCCCGAGCGCCAGCCCGCGCCGGGCGGGGTCGTCGGAGCTGGCGAGCTGCAAGAACGTGGCAACGTTTCCGGCGTGCCGACCGTCGCGCAAAAATTCGGCGCGAATGGCCGCCAGTTCCGCCGGCGCTTCGGCGTCTATCGTCGCCAGCACGTCAACGGCGGCGCTGAGCGCGTCGGGCTGGCTCGAGCGGGAGAGCGCGCCGAGCGACCGCGCGCGGAGGGCCGCATCCTGCTCCGCGGCGCCCGCGGTTTCGGCCAGGAGCGAGATGGCCTCCGGCGGGAGGGTCGGACGCGTCACGAGCAAATCGGCGGCGGTCGCCTGGAACGAGGCGTCTATTTTTGCCAGCTCCAGCAATCGCGGCGTCGCTTCCTTCAGCTCAATCTTGTGGCGCTGAAGCTCCGTCAACAGAAACGGCAGGGCGCCGGCATCCGCCCTGGCGAGTTCTTTGCGAAGCACGCCGAGAATCTGCTCACTTTGTTCCCACGTCTCGGCATGAAAGTAAGGCCCGCTCGTGTCGGGCCGCGTGCCCCACCACCCTCCGTTCCAATCGGCTTCGCGCGTATGAAGCCGGCACAAGGCTTTGAGGATCGGCCGGCGGAGTGAGGCGTCCTGCGTTTGGTCGAGGCGCCGGACCAACCCGTCGACGACGCGCGGGTCGTGCTGAACCTGAAGGACGCGAATGGCGCCGGGGACCAGGTGCGGGGTTGACGAGTCGAGCGCGTTCAAGCACGGCGCGATGGCCTTGAGTGTGACGAGCGCGTTGACTGCCGCGTGCGCCACCGTCGGATCGGCGTCCGCGACGAGCGGCAGAATTTCGCCGGCGGCGTCTGCTTTGCCGAGCCGGGCCAGCGAAACGACGGCCTGAAAGCGGATCCGCGGGCTCGGGTCTTTCAACGCGCTGACGAGCAAATCGGCGGGCACGTCGGCGGCATGGTCGGCGCCGTCCCCTAACGCGCGCAGGGCGTATTCCCGAATCGGCCGGCGTGCCGACGCCAGGAGTTGAAGTACCGCGCGGGAGTCGGCGGTGTTTTCGAGTTGCGCGAAAGTGAACAGTGCCGCCACTTGTGTCGTGAGAGGGTGCTCGCCGGTCATCAGTTCAACCAGCGCGTTCCACGTCGCGCGGTCACGCGGCTTGCCGCGATGACGATTCAATAATTCCCGCTGTGCGGCGAGACGGCGGACGTGGCTGTCACTTGCGAGCAGGCCGACGAGTTCGACGTCGGCCGCCTTTTTGAAATCAATAAGGGGCGCGGGCTTGTTTGTCGGATCGACGAGTTGGGCAACGTAGCCGACGTCGGGGTCGGTGTATGTAAACCCGCCATTCCGCCAACTGGCCATGTACAGGCGTGATTGGCCGTCGACCTCAACGTCGATCGGCCGCGGCATTTCGACGACAATTTTCTGTTCGGCTTTGAACGACGCGCCGGTGGGCGTCATGGGGTGGCGATAGATGGTGTTATTGCCCCAATCGCAGGTGACGAGCGTTCGGCCCAAGCCGTCGGGCAAACCCGGTTCGTCGAGGTAGAGCGACCCCGTCGGCGAGCCGCCCCCGAAGGAGCCGAGGGGTTGTAGGATTTCGCCCGGGAAGTTTTTGAACAGGGACGGGTAGCCGCACTGCGCGCCCTGCACGACATGCGTCAGGCGGACGTCCCAGCCGTCGCCCTCGTTGCTGTTGTCGCCGGTGAACAGGTCGAGCGTGGGGGAGACGGCGA
>JBKJRK010000031.1:0-4389 GCA_046593135.1 Tepidisphaeraceae bacterium
CGCCAGAAGCTGGAAATCTGCGGCACGGGGTTGTGCAGGAAGTAGTCGATCGGGCGTTCGGTTTTCTTGACGCTGTATTCCCACTCTTCGCCGTTGTCTTCAAAGTAGGTCGCCCAGCCGACGACCCAATCGGTGCCGGGTTCCTCGAATTTCTTCGCGACGTAATGCAGCGCGCCCGGGCGGAGCAAGTCGTCGGAGTTGACGAAGCAGAAGATCTCGCCGGTCGCTTTTTCGTAGCCTTTGTTCAAGGCGTGGGGATGGTTGCGGTCTTTCTCGCTGATCCACCACGCGAAGTGGCTTTCGTATTTCTTGATCAGGTCGACGCTGTTGTCCTTCGACCCGCCGTCGACGACGAACCATTCGAGGTTCGGATAGTCTTGCGCGAGGACGGACTTGAACGTGGCTTCCAGGTAATGGCCCTGGTTGAAGCTGGGCG
The DNA here is from genome assembly GCA_046593135.1 of Tepidisphaeraceae bacterium. GTDB lineage: Bacteria > Planctomycetota > Phycisphaerae > Tepidisphaerales > Tepidisphaeraceae > JBKJRK01. Next base: position 437 of record JBKJRK010000031.1, read on the forward strand.
TGACGACGGTGATTTTGGGTAAGCTCATGGTTCTCAACGACCTTAATGTCACACAGGTTGCATGCAACCGTCTCTATCGCGTTTTTCACTGCACCGCAGCGAGCTATGGCAGTTGCGACGCCTGCGTCGCCGCTACAGAGTGGTGAAAATCGCTCTAATTGCGTGCGACCGGTTCCAAGCCCTCAGGATAGACGCGCGGGAGCGGGGTGTACAGCCGCGCGAAGCCCAGGCGCGTCGCGCGGATGTAACCCTTTTTCGTTCATCGGGAAAATTCCGAGGGGGGTTAAGTAATCGTTGACCGACCGGGTGGAGGACCACCCGGCTCTCCCGAGTAGTGAATGATTAAATCGCAGGGGGAGCCGGGTGGTCCTCCACCCGGTCACGGAGCGATGAGCGATTCGTAAAGTCGGACGTAAGCCGCAGCTTGGGCTTCCATCGAGTATTCCGCGACGGCGATCCGGCGGCAGTGGGCGGAGAATTCCTGGCGGGCGCCCGGGTTGTGGAGCAATTCGTGGATGGCGCCCCGCAACGCGGCGGTATCGCCGACGGGGACGGTTCGGCCGGTCAGACCCGGGCGCACCATGTCGAGCATTCCGCCGGTGGCGAACCCGACGACCGGCGTGCCACAGGCGAGCGACTCGCTGACAGTTTGCCCAAACGATTCTTGTATCGACGGGATGACGAACACGTCCGCCGCGCTATACGCAAGCGACAGGTAGCGGTCGATGTTGATCCGGCCAAGGTTTACCTGCCGCACCGGCGATTCGATCTTCGATTTCGTGCTGCCAACGCTCAATAGCAGCAAATCCGGCTCGTTGTGTAACCCGGCCAACGCTTCCAGCAGCAGGCCAAAACCTTTTCGTTTGACGGTAAGCGATTCTGCGGCGAACAGAACAATCTTCGCATCCTGCGGCATGCCGAGCGTTGCACGGGCAAAGGCTTTATCGCGCGGGGCGAAGTCATCGGTGTCGAGGCCGTTGGGGATGACGGTAATCGGGAAATCACGCAGCAGGCTGCTTCGTTTCGCCTGCGCGGCGATCCAGTTGCTCGTGGCGGCGAGATGGACTTTGCCATGCCGACGCAGGGTATCGTACTTGCGCTGCCAAACCTGGCGGGACAAGTCGTTCTCCTCGCGCGAGCCGAGTTGCGGACAGGCGCCGCACTGGTTCTCAAATTTCCCGCACCCTTCGTCGTAGTGGCACCCCCCGGTGGTGGGGGCCATGTCGGCCAGCCGCCAGACGAGCGGGATGTTTTTCGGCACGCCGGCGAAGAACGATTCGTGATCGAGGAACCCGGCGACCCAGTGCAGGTTGATGATCTCGGGCGTGCCGAGCTGGTTGAGAATCGCAGGGCCGAACTCCGTGCGGTCGTCGCTGAACGGCTCGAGATTCGCCGGGCGGGTCGCCGCGTAGCGTGCGAAGTCGGCGTTAATCTTCCGCCGGCGGAGCTTCCGCCGGATGCGGCTCATCAAATCCCGCGGCGGCTTGAGCGCGTCCACGCTCGAATCCTCGCTCCACTTCTTCCCGACCAGCATCCGCGACTCGTGGCCAAGACGCTTCAACCCCGCGTGCAGTCGATACGTCGCCCGCGCGGCCCCGCCGGCGACGTCGGTCGAGCTGAGGTGAAGGATTCGCATGAGGGGTACTCTCCCTCTCCCCAGTACTCGGGGAAGAGGGCCGGGGTGAGGGGCCGAGCGTCGTGTGACATAAGACGCCCCTCACCCTAACCCTCTCCCCCGAGTACGGGAAAGAGGGAACTAAGCGGCGTTCTCGTGTTTCCATTCCGCCGGCAGAACGACGTAGCCTTGGTTGTGGTTCGGAATTTTTCCGGTGCCCAGGACGTCGGCAAAGATGACTTCCAGCTTGTCCGCCCGCTCGACGCGCTCGATGAAGCCGTAGCCGTCGGCCATCACCAGTTCGACGAAATACGTGTTGGGCACGAGCGGCAGGTTGGGCACGTGGCAGACGAGCTTCGCCTTGCGCGACCCGTCGAACATGATGTCCGAGTGGTACAGTGTGTGGAAGAATGCGACGCGCTGGCTGCGCGAGTTTTGCAGTGCGACGCCGCAGGTGATGTTCTTGCAGTCGTCGAAGTTCTCGACGTCGATCTCGAACGTAACGCCGGCGCCGGATTCGGTGACGTTGGCGTGGCCGCTGGAGCCGGTGATCGTGAGGCCGGTGAAGATCGGCTCGCGGGGCTTGTTCTGGTACCGCGGCTTTTTCGGCAGGGGCAGGTCGGCCCCGGCGTTGGAGAGGGCGAGGTACTGCTTGACCCCTTCCTCGGGGCTCATCCGCTCGCTAACGACGCCGGCTTTTACCAACACGGTGTGCGTGCAGAGCGAGAGGACGGCGTCCATGTTGTGGCTGACGAACAGGATGGTCCGGCCGCCCTTGGCGACGTCGTTCATCTTGCCGAGGCACTTCTTCTGAAAGTTCGCGTCGCCCACCGCGAGTACTTCGTCGACGATCAGAATCTCCGGCTCCAGGTGAGCGGCCACCGCGAAGGCCAGCCGGACGTACATGCCCGAGCTGTACCGCTTCACCGGCGTATCGAGGAATTTTTCGCACTCACTGAAGGCGACGATCTCGTCGAACTTGCGCTGAATCTCGGTGCGGCGCATCCCGAGGATCGCGCCGTTGAGGTAAATGTTCTCCCGGCCGGTCAGCTCCGGGTGAAACCCCGTGCCGACTTCCAGCAGCGACGCCACGCGCCCGCGGAGGACGGCCTTGCCCTTGCTTGGTTCGGTGATGCGGGCGAGCAGCTTGAGCAGCGTGCTCTTGCCCGCGCCGTTGCGGCCGACCAGGCCCACGACTTCGCCCTTGTTGACGTCGAACGTCGCGTCCTTCAACGCCCAGAACGCTTCTTCGCTCTTGCTGGCGTCGCCGGTGCGGGTCTTGATCGTGCGCGCAATGTTCTGGCCCCAGCCGGCGATCGTGTCGCGGAGGGTCCGGTGCTTATCGACCTGCCGGCCCAGGAAGTACGCCTTGCCGAGGCCTTCGACGCTGATGATAGGAGTTGACATACAGTACTGAGGACTGAGTACTGAGGACTGAGTGAGTTCTTCAACTCAGTACTCAGTCCTCAGTACTCATCACTCTCCTTAAGCGATATCCGCAAACCGCTTTTCCGTCCTGCGGAAGTAGAACAAGCCCAGCACGAAAAGCGCCGACGCCGAGGCGACCGAGACGGCAAGGAACAGCGGGCTATAGCCCATCTCCGGGCCGTGGCCGGTCACGCACTTGCGAAACGCGGCGATGATCGAGTACATCGGGTTGATACCCAAAAGTACTTGCCACTTGGGACTATTCCGAATCGATTCGGGCACGGGAAACGCCACGAAGCTCATCCACATCCAGACTTGCACCATCACCGGGATCAGAAAGCGGAAGTCGCGGAATGTAATCGTGAGCGCGGACAACAGATAAGCCGCCCCAAGGCTCATGACCACCGTCAGCGCGATGAGCAGCGGCAGAAAGACGATCTGCCACGACGGCACAAACCCGTACCAGACCATCACGCCGGCGAGCACAAGGAATTGAAGCCCCATGTCGACGAGTGCGGACCCGACTGATGACGTCGGGACGAAAAGTCGGGGGAAATAGATTTTGGTGAGTAGGTTTTGCGAGTTCACCAACGACATGCCGCCTTGGCTCAATGCAGTGGCGAACAGTTTCCAAATAATCAGGCCGCAAAAAACGAAGACGGCGTAAGGAACGCCTTCAGGCAACTTTTTATTGAGCCCGATGCCGACGCCGAAGATCGCCGTAAAGACGATCATGTTCAAAACCGGCTCCAACACCGCCCACCCGATACCGAGGGCCGCCTGCTTATACCGAACCTTAACATCTCGCCAGACAAGGAAATACAACAATTCCCGGAAGCGCCACAGCTCCGGCCAATCGACCCCGATCCACCCTTTGCTCGCTTGGATGACCAATTCGCGCGGCTTGGCT
>JBKJRK010000163.1:0-5255 GCA_046593135.1 Tepidisphaeraceae bacterium
CACGCGGTGCGCGAAGCCTACCGCGGCCTGACCGAGCCGGGCCGGCACCCGGCGGCGATTCTCCTGTTGGAAATGCCGCCGGGCGATGTGGACGTGAACGTCCACCCGACCAAGACCGAAGTCCGCTTCCGCGACGGCGGGCGGATTCACGGGCTTGTTCTCTCGGGCGTGCGAGAAAAACTGCTGGGAAGCGACCTCGCGCCGGCAGCCGTGCCGATGCGCGGCGATTTCGACCCCGCCCCCCGCCAGGACATGCGCGAACGGCTGGCGGAGTTTTTCAAGCAGTCGTTGCCGGCAAGTGAAGTGGGGCTGTTGCCGGAACGCGTGACGCCGCCAACATCTTCGCATTTTCTCCCTCTCCTCCTGGGAGAGGGTCGGGGTGAGGGCGCGTCCGGCAACGAGTGGCACGCCTTCGTCATCAACTCCCCTCACCCTAACCCCCTCCCGGAGGGAGAGGGAAGCATGCAGACTTCCCCGGCGGGAGAGGGAACCACGCAGGCTCCGGCGACGGGATCGTCGATTCGCCCCACGGGAATGCCGGCCGTTTCGTCCGCCCTTCAACTTCACAACAGCTACCTCGTCGCCCAAAGCGAAGACGGCTTAGTCATCATCGACCAGCACGCGTTGCACGAACGGATTCTCTTCGAGGACTTGATCGCGCGAGTCACCCGCGGCCCCCTGGAATCGCAACGGTTGCTGATCCCCCTGCCGCTCGACGTGTCGCAGCCACAGGCCGCAATGCTCGACCACCTGCGGCCTCTGCTCGAACGACTGGGGATCGAAGTGGCTTCGTTCGGGCCGAATAGCGTCGCCGTTCACGCGTTCCCGTCATTTCTTGAGAAACTCGACCCGGCCGAATTCGTGAGCGAACTGCTCGAACGCGGGGAACAGGAATTGCTCGACCTTCACGAAGAAGAATTGCTTCACGAAGTGCTCGACATGATGGCGTGCAAGGCCGCGGTGAAAGCAGGCGACCCGCTTTCACCCGGCGAAATCGAAGCCCTGCTCCAACGCCGCGAACTCGTCGAACGCTCCAGCAACTGCCCGCACGGTCGCCCCACCACGCTCCGCCTGACGCTGCGCGACCTGGAAAAGCAGTTCAAACGGACCGGGTTTTGAGGAAGTAATGAATGATGAGTGCTGAATGATGAATGGGAATACGAGAGATTCGCCCCGTCTCCGATTCTGCATTCATCATTCAGCATTCATCACTTGATTCAGTGCCCGCGCAGGAGGGCGCCTTCGGCGGTTTCTTCGCCTTCGAGCCATTGACTCATCCGCCCGCCGGTGCCGTCGGCGCTGGACACCACTGTCGTCGGAGCGTCGGGACTTACCGCAACGGCCGAAGGTGTCGCGACGACTTCGCTGGCCATGCTTCGCATGCCGGCCATGCGCGTGTTGCGTTCAATGTCGATGAAGAGCTTGATCAGTTCGGCGACGCCGAGCATCGCGAGCACGGCGATGATCGTCGCGGCGAACCACGAGACGGCTACGAGAGCCCGCCCGCTTATGCCGGTCGACGCGCCGAACATGTCGGTCGTGGTTGTATCGCCATTGACCAACACGTTGACCGCTCGCCAGCAGCCGAGGATAAAAACACCGACCGCGGCAACGAGGTAGAGGATCGCGAGCGTCCGTAGAACTGGGTATCGCCCGCCACTGGACACATGCGTCGTGTGCATACGGCCTCCCTGAAAAAGGTACTACAGATGTGGAATCGAACTGAGGTGGATTATCCCTCGTTCGACTGGGCTTGGGAATGAGAAAATGACCGGGGAGCGTCAACTTGCGGCTGAGCTTGCTTGGCCTGTCACTGCGATGCGGTAGTCGCACAGCGCTTCGCGCCAAGCACGCATCGGTCGGCCGGTCAATTGGCGGAAGGGTTCGACATCGAGCACGCTGTACGCCGGTCGAATCGCGCTGGCGGGGCGAAGTTTTTTCCACTCGGCTGATGTCGTCGTCGATAGTTCGGCTTTCAAGCCAAATTCCTCAAGGATTGCGGCGGTGAAGCCGTGCCAACTGACGGATTCGGAATTGGTTAAGTGCCATAGCCCTGCCGCGTTGTGGTCGAGCAGGTCGAGGGTGGCGTCGGCGAGATCGTAGGTAAAGGTCGGCGAGCCGATTTGGTCATCAACCACCTTCAGGGGCTTTCTCGCCTTGGCGGCGTTGATCATCGTCTGCGGAAAGCACGGCCCGCCGGGCCCGTAGAGCCACGCCGTTCGGATGATGATCCAACCGGCGGGATCGATCTGTTGGATGGCCTGTTCGCCGCGGAGCTTTGAACGGCCGTAGGCGGAGAGCGGGTTCACAGGATCGTTTGTTCTATAAGGCCGGGTGCCGGAGCCGTCGAAAACGAAGTCGGTGCTGTAGTGAACGAGACGGGCGCCGAAATCGCGCGCGGCGCGGGCGAGGTTTTCAACGCCGGTTCCGTTGATGGCATTCGCGAGGTCTTCCTGCTCTTCGCAGAGATCGACCTTTGTATGCGCGGCGCAGTTGAGAACGACCGTAGGCCCGTGCTTCTCAAACGCCCGGCGGACGTCGTCTTCGCGCGTGACATCGAGCGCGGCGCGCGAAACCAACACGTGACGCGTGCCCCGCTTGCGGTTCGAAGCCGCCAGCGCCTGCGCGAGCATGCCGCCGGCGCCGGTGATGAGAACGCTGTCAGATACGGTCATCGGGGAAACTCCGTCACGAATCATTATACACCACGCGGATCGTGTCGGGCCGCAGGCTCATGGATGAGGCCCCGACGATCATCCACCCCGACAGCTCATTCCTCTCCGGCGATCTTGCGACGAAGGAAAATAGAATGTTGTTCTTGCCGACATAGATTCCCGGCGGCGAACGCCACCGGAATCGGACTCGCTCCAGAAGCAGCAGATTCAATCCGTTGTCGCCGGCCCACCCACGTATCAGCGATTCACTCGCCCGCTCGAACCAACTGAGGTAAACCCACAGAAGAAACACCAGCAACGCCGCCAAGGGCAACATCCAGCAGACGTCCTGAAGCATGGCTTAGCGGGTTACATATTGGGTTTCGTAATATTTCAGATACTCCCCGCTCTTGATCGCGCGCCACCAGGCCTCGTTGTCTTTGAACCACTGGACCGTCGTCTTGATGGCGGTCTCGAACTGATGCTTCGGCTCCCAGCGGAGCTCGCGCTTCATCTTGCTCGCGTCGATCGCGTACCGGCGGTCGTGACCGGGACGGTCTTTCACGTAGGTGACGACGTCGTCCCAGTTCTTGCCCATTTCGCGGATAAGCGTTTCGGTGATCTTCCGATTGGTGATTTCGTTGTTGCCGCCGACGTTGTACACCTCGCCCGGCGTGCCCTTGTTGAGCACCGTCCAGATGGCGTCGCAGTGGTCCTCGACATACAGCCAGTCGCGCACGTTTAATCCGTCGCCGTAGAGGGGGACTTTCTTGCCCTCCATCAGGTTGGTGACGAACAGCGGGATCAATTTCTCCGGAAAATGGTACGGCCCGTAGTTGTTGCTGCACCGCGTGATGAGAACCGGCATGTGAAACGTATGGAAATAACTTCGCACCAGGCAGTCGGCGGCAGCCTTGCTCGCGCTATACGGACTGTTTGGCTGGAGAGGCGTTTCCTCGGTGAACTTAATCTCCGGCTTGTCCTCCGGCAGCGAGCCGTAGACTTCGTCGGTGCTGACCTGCAAATACTTCTGAACGCCCTTGGCCTTGGCCACGTCGAGCAAAACCTGAGTCCCGATCACGTTCGCCTGAATGAACGGCCCGGACCCAAGAATCGAGCGGTCGACGTGCGACTCGGCCGCGAAGTGGACGACTTCCGTCACTTTGTGCTCGTCGAACGCCCGCGCCACCGCGTCGGCATCGCAGATGTCGGCTTTGACGAACACGAGCTTGCTCGAATGCTTTTCCAGCAGGTCCTGAAGATTAGCCAGGTTTCCGGCGTAGGTGAGCTTGTCGAACGCGACGAGCTTTACGTCCTCGCCGCGGTTGAGCAGCAGCCGGACAAAGTTGGACCCGATGAAGCCGGCGGCGCCGGTGACGAGAAGAGTACGCATATATCATTTACCAGTGGTCAGTTGCCAGTTGTCAGAAAAGCCGAATTGTGTTTGCCTTTCGCTGGCAACTAACAACCGGCCACTGGCAACTTATTCGTCATTTCGCCCCGGCATCGCGGAGCACCCGGAGCAAGTATTGGCCGTACTCGCTCTTGCCGGCCTGGTCGGCGAGTTTTCGGAGGCCGGCGGCGTCGATGAACTTTTTGGCGAAGGCTATTTCCTCGATGCACGCGACCTTCAAGCCTTGCCGTTCTTCCAAAGTTTGCACGAACTGAGAGCTGCTGAGCAGGGAATCGTATGTCCCCGTATCGAGCCAAGCGACCCCCCGGCCCATGCATTGAACCTGGAGTTGGCCGCGCTCGAGATACGCACGGTTCACGTCGGTGATCTCGTACTCGCCGCGGGCGGAAGGTTTGAGGCTCTTTGCAATCTCGACCACGGCGGCGTCGTAAAAGTACAGGCCGGTAACGGCCCAGTTGCTCCGCGGCTGCTTCGGCTTTTCTTCGATGCTGAGGGCTTTGAACTGCTGATCAAACTCCACCACGCCGTACCGCTCGGGGTCTTTCACCTGGTAAGCGAAGACGCGGGCGCCGCTGGTCAACGCGGCGGAGTCTTCGAGCATGTCGGTGAGGTCGTGGCCGTAGAAAATATTGTCGCCGAGAATTAGGCAGACCGGCGAGCCGTCGAGAAAATCGGCCCCGAGCACGAACGCCTGGGCGATGCCGTTCGGCTGCGGCTGCGCCTTGTAGCTGAATTTCATTCCCAACTGCGACCCGTCGCCGAACAACTCTTCAATCCGCGGCAGGTCGCGCGGCGTGCTGATGACGAGCACCTCGCGGATGCCGGCCAGCATAAGAGCGGACAACGGGTAATAAATCGTCGGCTTGTCGTAGACCGGGAGCAGTTGCTTGCTGATGCAGCGCGTCAGCGGATAAAGCCTGGTGCCGGCCCCGCCGGCGAGAATGATTCCCTTCATGTCCGAGGCTCCTGAGTAAATCCACACTCCGCCGGTTGCGCGGCAGACCAAGCTTCATACAGCAGGATCGGCACGCCTGCCAGCACGCGTTATACGAATTCCGGAAAACAGTTGCGCATCGATTCGTGCCGAAAGACGGAACACGGACCGACACGAAAGGAGCACGAATCTTCACGAATTCGCGCAGATTCGTGTCTGACCTTCCCCCAGCCCAGTAGGCGCGGCCTCGACC
>JBKJRK010000235.1:0-5449 GCA_046593135.1 Tepidisphaeraceae bacterium
CGGGGAGCCGCTGGACGAGTTCCAAGGCGTTCTGACCGGCGTGCCGACTTTCATGGGGGCTCGCGATGTTCCCGGCGGCGGGGGGGCCGATGGCCGCTGAACGGTCGGATTTTGACAAGCGTGTGCTGTTGCTTGCACCGACCTCACGCGACGGCGAGGCCACCGCCGCGGTTCTCGCCTCTTCGGGCATCATGTGTGTGGTGTGCCCCACGCTGAATCATCTGTGCGCCGAATCCGTTTCGGGGGCTGCGGCCGTCATCGTCCCGGAAGAGGTTGTGTTGTCGGACGAGTCGGACCGGCTGGCCGAAGGCCTGCGGCAGCAGCCCGTCTGGTCGGACCTGCCGGTCATCGTTCTGTCCCGCTCCGGCGCCGAGTCCCCGGCCGTGGAAAAGGCGATGGCCACGCTCGGCAACGTGAGCCTGATCGAGCGGCCGATGCGGGTCTCGACGCTCCTGAGCGTCGTCCATGCGGCCTTGCGGGCGAGAGAGCGTCAATTTCAGGTACGAGATCACCTCGAAGAAAGGCGGCGCTCCGAAGAGCGGCTCGCGCGGGATGCGATGCTGCTGTCGAAGGTGCAAGACTCTGTAATCGTGACGGACCTCGAGGGCGTCGTCACTTTCTGGAACGAGGGTGCGACACGGGTCTTCGGCTTCGAGGCGTCGGAGATGATCGGCCGTCGGTACGCCGAGCGGTTGCCGGAGCCGTCGCGGAGCGAGGTCGCCGCGTGGATCAGCCGCATTGCCGCGGGGGAAGGTGAATTCCAAGGCGAGTGGCTCGACTATCGCAAAGACGGATCGACCGTCTGGATTGACGCGACGACCCGTCGCATCACCGACGCCGCCGGGCAACCCGTCGGTATCATGGGCGTGTCCCGCGACGTTTCGGAGCGCAAGCAGGCCGAGGCGGCGATCAACCGCGCAAAGGACGAGGCCGAGCGCAGCGTCGCCCGGTGGCAGGCGGTCGTCGAGAGCATGACCGAAGGATTGGTGTTATTCGACGTTGACGGGAACCTGCTAATGATGAACCCCGCATCGCTCGCAATTCATCAGTTTGCAAGCAGGGAGGACATGTTTCAGAAGTTTTCGCAATACACGCAGTTATTCGAACTGCGCGACCTGAGCGGGCGGATTATGCCGGCCGAAAGCTGGCCGCTCTCGCGGGTGGTTCGCGGCGAGCGGTTCATCGCACAGGAAGTCGAGGTCCGCCGTCTGGACACGGGGAAGTCTTGGATTGGAAGTTTCAACGGCACACCCGTGCGGGACGCGGCGGGCGCCATTACGCACGGGGTGCTGACCGTGCGCGACGTGACCGAACAGCGGCGCGTCGAAGTCGCCGTTGCGGAGAGCGAGGCGCGGTTTCGCCAACTCGCCGAGACGATCCCGCAACTGGCCTGGATGGCGAAATCGGACGGCTGGATCTTCTGGTACAACCGCAGGTGGTACGAATACACGGGCACGACGCCGGCACAGATGGAAGGTTGGGGCTGGCAGAGCGTCCACGACCCGGCTGTGCTGCCGCGCGTCATGGAACGCTGGCAGGGTTCGATCCAGTCCGGCGAGCCGTTCGAGATGGAGTTCCCGCTCAAGCGGGCCGACGGCCGCTTCCGCACGTTCCTCACGCGCGTCGCGCCGCTCCGCGACGGCGACGGAAACATCTCGTTATGGTTCGGCACGAACACCGACATTGAGGACCGGCAGCTTTTAGCCGAGGAACGAGGGCAACTCCTCACCGCAGAGCGGGCCGCCCGCGCCGAGGCCGAACGCTCCAGCCGGATGAAGGACGAGTTTCTAGCCACCCTTTCACACGAATTGCGCACGCCGTTGAACGCAATCCTCGGCTGGTCGCAGATACTCGCCGGCGGCGCCAAAGATGCGGACGATTTGAACGAGGGCTTGCGGACCATCGAGCGAAACGCCCGCGCGCAGACCCAAATCATCGAAGACCTGTTGGACATGAGCCGGATCATTTCGGGCAAGGTCCGGCTCGACGTCCAACGGATCGACCTCGCCTCGGTCGTACGCGGCGCGGTGGAAACCACCAAGCCCGCCGCCGACGCAAAGGGAATTCGCCTTCAGCCGGTGCTCGACCCGTTGGTCAGTACGGTTTACGGCGACCCGAACCGGTTGCAGCAGGTGATGTGGAACCTGTTGAGCAACGCGATCAAGTTTACTCCCAAGGGCGGTCGGGTGCAGGTGCTTTTGGAGCGGGTGAACTCCCACATTGAAGTCAGTGTCATCGACACCGGAGAAGGAATCAGGGCGGAGTTTCTGCCGCACGTGTTTGACCGCTTCCGACAGGCCGATGCGTCCACTACGCGTCGCCACGGGGGTTTGGGGCTCGGGTTAGCCATCGCGAAGCAACTGGTGGAACTGCACGGCGGCGACATCCGGGTTAAGAGCTCGGGCGCCGGCATGGGGGCCACCTTCACCGTTTCGCTCCCGCTGGCGGTGATCCATCCGGAACCGGCCCGTGAGCCGCAGCGCCGCCACCCCGTCTCCGCAACCGCCAATACGATCCCGATGGAATCGTGCCAGAGCCTTGCCGGGTTGAAGGTGCTGGTGGTGGACGATGAGCCGGACGCCCGGGCGTTGATCCGGCGGCTCCTCGAAGACTGTGACGCGGTGGTGACGACCGCCTCGTCCGCGCGGGAAGGGCTGGAACGCGTTCGGACCGAACGTCCGGACGTGCTGGTCAGCGACATTGGGATGCCCGATGAAGACGGCTGCGCTCTGATCGATCAAATTCGGGCGCTCGAGCTTCAGCAGGGCGGAAGCACCCCCGCGGTGGCGTTGACGGCATACGCCAGGGCGGAAGATCGCATACGGGCCATCCGCGCGGGCTTTCAGATGCACATCTCCAAACCAGTGGAACCCGCCGAGCTCATTGCCATCGTCGCCAGTTTGGCCAAGGCCGCTCCGCTGCGGAAGTCTGCAACGCGAAAAAGTAATACGGATTCGACTTGATTCCCGCGCGGCGTGTTTCGTCGCCGCCCCGGATGCACGGTTTGACGGGAAGAATTCGGGGCGACGCGGATACGCTTGGATACGCGCGCGTGGGCTGCGCGAGAATTAAGCGAACCGTACGAATGTCACCAATAATGGCGACGACCCGGACGACGTCGGCATCGGCGTCGACAATCTCTTCGGCACCGACACGTGGACAAACCTTTCCGTAACGCAGTCGGAACTCGCCAACGTCATTATCCGCAACACGAGCGGGACACTGGATTCACTGACGGTTTCCGGCGACAGCCACGGGCAGTCGCCGCGGCTACAGGAGAAAACGCCGTCACATCCGCGGGTCGTAATCCGATCGTGGTTCCTCCGCCTCGCGCATTTCGTTAAGCAGGTCGACGAAATCGGCGTCGTCCAACTCGTACCAGTCGGGAATCGCGCCGACAGGCATGCCGCGCCGCTCGGCGAGGGCGGCGCGGATGCGCTCGCGCATGTCGGGGTCGGTGATTTCGCGGATGCGGATCATCCGAGGCCGTATTCCTTCCACCGGCGGGCGACGAGCTCTTTCGTCTTGGCATCCATTTCCAGCTCCTTGGGCCACGTCCGCACTTTCCCCTCGGCCGGCAGCTTCACTGTCGCGCCGAAGCCCATCTTGCTGCCGGCGCCGAGTTCGGGACTGGCGTGGTCGAGGATGTCGACGGGGCCGTGGACGATCTCGGTGTCGCGGGCGGGGTCGCAATTGCTGAACAGGTGAAACAGCACGTCCTGCTCGTCGTGGACGTTCACGTGTTCGTCAACGACGACGATGTACTTCGTGAACGCCATTTGGCCCGCGCCCCACACCGCGTGCATGACTCGGCGGGCTTGGTAGGGATATTCCTTGCGAATTTTGATGAACGCGCAATTGTGGAACACGCCGGAGATGGGCAGGGCGTAGTCGACAATATCGGGGATGAGCATTTTCAGCAGGGGCAGGAAAACACGCTCGGTGGCTTTACCGAGAAAATAGTCTTCCATCGGCGGCTTGCCGACGATCGTGGTCGGGTAGATGGGATTTTTCCGGTGCGTGATCGCAGTGACGTGAAACGCGGGGTACCAATCGGCGAGAGAGTAGAAGCCGGTGTGGTCGCCGAAGGGGCCTTCAAGGAGTTTCTGCGTCGGATCGACGTAGCCTTCGATGACGATCTCGGCGTTGGCCGGGACTTCGAGGTCGATGGTTTTGCACTTCACCAGCTCGATGCCGTGGCCGTTGAGGAAACCCGCGAACAGCAGTTCTTCGATCCCCGGCGGCAGGGGCGCCGTGGCGGCGTAGGGGAGCACGCTTTCGCCGCCGAGGGCGATGGCCAGCGGCATTTTTTCGCCGCGTTTTTGCCAAAGGCGGAAATGGCGGGCGCCGTCGTGGTGCATGTGCCAGTGCATCGCGGCGAGGCGTGGGCCGAATTGTTGCACGCGGTACATGCCGATGTTGCGCGAGCCGTCTTCGGGGTTTTTGGTGTAGACGCCGCCGAGGGTGATGTACCGGCCGGTGCCGGTCTGTTCCCGCGCGGCGCGCTCGGCGGCGGCGGGGTCGAAGGCCTGGCCGCTGGTGAGATCGCCGTCGAGGGGCCAGCATTGGATGATCGGCAGTCTCGACAGATCGGCGCGGTCGCCTTCGAGCACGACTTCCTGGCAGAGGCCGCTGCGTACGGTTTTCGGCGGGAAGCCGGCCATCTTGACGAGGTCGGGCAGGCGCTTCATTTTTTCCAGAAGCGTCGTCGGGATCTCGGGCTTGACGAGTTGCTGCACGCGGTCGGCGAGGGCGTTCAGGTTGTCTGTCCCGAGGGCGGTATTCACGCGCCAGTAGCTGCCGAACGTGTTGATGGCGACGGGAATGTCGGAGCCTTCCACGTTCTCGAACAGCAGCGCCTTGCCGCCGAGGCTCGCCGCGGGGTTTCGATCCAGCTCGTTGTGCCCGTGCGGCGCGAGCGACTTGCTCATCCGGTCGGCGATCTCCGCAATTTCCAGGACGGGACTGACCTTGGTCTTCACGCGGGCCAACTCGCCCTCGCGGTCGAGAAGCTGGATGAAGTCCGACAGCGTTTCCGTGGCCATGACCGCGATGGTAGGGGGAGCGGGGCAATCAGAGAAGGCTGAACAACAGGTAGGCGAACGGGGCGGCGAGGAGTGGGCTGTCGATCACGTCGAGCACGCCGCCAAATCCGGGGATGAGTTTGCCGCTGTCTTTCACGTCGGCGTCGCGCTTCATGAGGCTTTCGAGCAGGTCGCCGGCCTGGCCGACGCCGCCGATGACGGCGCCGAAGATTGCGCCCTTCCACCACGGCATGGCGTAGCCGTTCTTCAGATCGATCTGCGTCGCGCACGCGGCCCCGACCGCGGCGGCGGTGAGGAGGCCGAAGAACAGGCCTTCCCACGTCTTGCCGGGGCTGAGCCAGGAGATGAGCTTTCGTTTGCCGAGCGCCCGGCCGCCGAAATAGGCGCCGATGTCGGTGAATTTC
>JBKJRK010000341.1:0-2884 GCA_046593135.1 Tepidisphaeraceae bacterium
CTCATTGGACGTTCCCCTTCACTCCGGCTCGTACGGGTACGTCTCCGCGAGGATGTCGTCGAACCGTTCTTCCAACTCCGGGTGCGGGTCGGCATCGGCTTGTCGGACGGCCTCGGCGACTTCGGCGGCAATTTCTTCTTCCATCGCGTCGGCCTGGGCGTCGGTCAGGAGGCCTTTTTCGAGCAGGCGCGACTTGTAGAGCGCGATCGGGTCACGGAGCCGGGCCTTTTCGGCCTCTTCTTTCGACCGGTACTTCATCGGGTCGGACATCGAGTGTCCGCGGAAGCGGTAGGTGTTGGCGACGATGTAGCTCGGGCCTTCGCCCCGGCGGGCCCGGTCGACGGCCTTGCCGAGTTCGGAGATCACGGTGTCGATGTCATTCCCGTCGATGTCGTAGTGGGGCATGTTGTAGCCGCAACCGCGCTCGGCGAGATCGGTTTCGGCACTGGAACGTTCGACTTGCGTGCCCATCGCGACGCCGTTGTTCTCGACGATCCATACGACCGGCGCTTTGAGCAGGCTGGCCATGTTGAGGGACTCGTTGTGGGTCCCTTGGTTGACCGCGCCGTCGCCGAAGAGGCAGAACGTCACGCCGCCCGTTTTTTTATACCACTGTGCGAAGGCGAGCCCGAGTCCGAGCGGGAGATGGCCGCCGACGATGCCGTGCCCGCCGCAGTTGCCTACGGCGGCGTCGAAGAAGTGCATCGACCCGCCCTTGCCTTTGCTGCATCCCGTTTCTTTGCCGAAAAGCTCGGCGAAGCATTCGCGCGGGCTCATGCCGAGTGCGAGGGAATGACCGTGGCAGCGGTAGCCGTTGATCAGCTTGTCTTTGTCTTTTTGGTAGATCGCGGAGATGCCGACGGCGATCGCTTCCTGGCCGCTGTACACATGGCAGAACCCGCCGATCTTCTGGCCCGGCCTTTGGTATTCCTGAACGGTGCGTTCTTCGAAGCGGCGGATGAGCATCATCATCCGCAGGCGATCACGCTCGACGGTGCCCCCGCGGGCCGAGGGTTGCTGCCCGGACGGTTGCGTCGACTTGGGCGCGGAGCGTGTTTCCACTTCGTTGGCTACGGCCATTCGCATTCTCCACATATCAAGGCGCGGCTGGGGCGCGTCACGAACCGCTTGGAACACGCCGTCGGCCGGTCAGGAGTGTAGGGATTTTGACCCTACGATCAATCTCGCCTCGGGCAGCCCATTCGGCGGGCCCCCGACCCGTCAACGTCGGCTGAAAACCACCGCCGGGTTGCAGTCCAATAACCGGCTCTGTCGCCGACCAGATTCTACGAGGAATAGTGCAAAAAGTCTGCCGCGAGGAACGAGGTCGGGCGGCGTGAAAATCACCCGCGGCTTAGCGCGTGATCCGTCGTGCAGAAAGCGCTAAGCCGCAGGCGTGGGTCATTTTCAGAACAGACCCCTCCGAGGGGAACTGCGACGGTCCTACTTCAGTAAGCCGTCCTTCTTCGCCATGAGTTCCATCAGGTCAACCACGCGGGACGAGTAGCCCCACTCATTGTCGTACCAGCTCACGATTTTGAAGAAATTGGGGTTCAATTCGATGCCCGCGCCAGCGTCAAAAATACTGCTGCGGTCGTCGGTGATGAAATCGCTGCTCACGACTTCTTCATCCGTGTAACCCAGAATGCCTTTGAGCGGGCCTTCGCTCGCGGCCTTCATGGCGGCGCAGATTTCCTTGTAACTGGTGGCTTTTGCGGTCTTGAACGTGAGGTCGACCACCGACACGTCGGCCGTGGGCACGCGGAAGGCCATGCCGGTCAGCCTCCCCTTCAATTCCGGGAGCACCAGTGCGACGGCCTTGGCGGCGCCGGTGGAGCTGGGAATGATGTTCATGTAGGCGTTCCGCCCGCCGCGCCAATCCTTCCGGCTCGGCCCGTCCTGCGTCGGCTGGGTCGCGGTGACGGCGTGGATCGTCGCCATCAAACCCTCGGTCAGCCCGAAGTTATCGTTAATCACCTTGGCAATCGGCGCCAGGCAGTTCGTCGTACACGATGCGTTTGACACGACCTTGTCAGTCGCTGGGTCAAACTTTTCGTGATTCACGCCAACCAGAAGCGTCTTGACCTTTTCGGGGTCTTTCGTCGGGGCCGAAATGATGACCCGCTTGGCCCCGGCTTTCAGGTGATTCTCCGCCCCTTCGTAGTCGGTAAACAGGCCGGTCGATTCGACGACGTAATCAGCGCCGAGCCTGCCCCAGGGCAATTCCGCGGGGTTTTTGACCGAAACCGTCGGTACAAACCTCCCGTTGATGGTAAACCCGTCTTCCTTGGCGACGACCTTGGCGTCGAGCCGCCCGTGCGTCGAATCGTGCTGAAGCAGGTATGCCAGGTTGTCAGCGGGTACGAGGTCGTTCACGCCGACGATTTCAATGTTCGGGTTCTTCAGGCTCGCCCGAAAAACCAGCCGGCCGATGCGTCCAAACCCGTTGATGGCGACTTTGAGTGCCATAGTAAACGTCTCCAGTTCCCCGTTTTGTGCGTCCCACAGCGCGTAATTTTAGTGGATACCCCGCCCGGCGGGGAAAGTCCCGAACAGTACGGGTGCCTGAAAACGGTGTCAAGAAATCCGGAGCAGTCTTCCCAAACTTACAGCCCGGCATCGTCCGCCGACCCTTTCGAGCTCGTGCGCCACGCCGCGCCGGCAGGCCCGTTGGCGGGCCGAAAGTTGCGTCGTATTCCAAATTGCTTCCCTCCATCCTCGGAGTATGATTCGGACGGACAGATGGATGTCCGAGATTATGCGCGCCCGCACCGGGCGTGAAGGGTGTTCATGTCGGGGATGAGTCTTCCAGTCGATCGCCCCACCGGGCAGGCCTTGCTGGTGGCGGGGCCGGGGAACCGCGCCCGGCCGCTGGAGATCCTGC
>JBKJRK010000067.1:0-5321 GCA_046593135.1 Tepidisphaeraceae bacterium
CTTCGTAGCGGCGACGCCTGCGTCGCCTCTTGTAGACTACGTTTTCCGCACGAGGCGACGCAGGCGTCGCAACTACCGCAGACGTCCTACGGTGCAGTGCAAATGCTCGAGACAGCCGCTTGCAACGCGGCGTTTCAGTTGCTCGCCTTCAGCGCCGCCTGCACATCGGTATGGGCTTCAAACCGTTCGTCGAGGCGCGTCATTTCGAGAATGGTCCGGCAGTTGGCATCGAGCCCGGCGAGGCGCACGGCGCCCGTTCCGCGGCGTAGGCACGCGCGCGACCAAAGCAGCGCTTCAAGTCCTTGGCTGTCGATGGAGCGCGTTGCCGAAAAGTCGATCACGAGGGTTTTGGTTTCGACGGCGTTCGCCGCATCGCGCACCGCGTCACGGAACGCCCGAACTGCATCACTTCCCCGCAGGTCGCCTTCGAGGGCAACAACACCGACGCCGTGCCGCTGATCAAGCCGGATCATCATGGTTCCACGAGACTTATCGGCAGTTCGATGGGGTGGGGAGAGGACGTAAACCGCGCCGGCAGAACCGGCGCGATTATCGGAGCGTGGCGTTTATCGCAAGCTCATCTTCGTACTGCGGCGACTCCGACCGCCGCTTGCGGTTTCGCGGGTCGGAGCGCGCGCTTCGGTCTGCGAAACCGCAAGCGGCCGGGCGGCCGCATTGCCCTGCGGCGGGTTATTTCTTAGCGGGCGCCGCCGGGGCCGGTTTGTTGTTGGCCTGCTGGTACAGCAACCCGATGACGGCGGGGATGAAGATCGCCATGGGAAGAATGAAGTTCCTGTCCTGCAAGCCCCGTGTGATCTTGGGGCCAAGATCCTGGTACTTGTAGAGTAGGCCGAGGATGCCGAAGACGAGCATGAGGGAGCCTTGGAGGCTCATGTAGGCCATGACGCTGCCGCGAAAGAGGATGAAGCAGAACAGGCCGCAGGCGATGAGGCCCATCACGGCGCCGGCCCAGGCGAAGCGGGGGTCGCCGTCGAACATACGCCAGATGCTCCCGCCCAGCGCCGCCCCGAGCAACCCGCCGAGCAGCGCGACGGCCCATTTCATCATCGGGAACGTCACGGCGGCGGCGATAAACGCGCCGAGCACCGCGCACGGAACCTGCGAGCCGGAACTCTCCCCGACAATCGCCCCGGCCCAGGCGCCGACGAACGCGGCGTTCATGACGATCAGGCCCTTGAACAGGTAAAAACCGAACATCAGGTAAATAATGCCGAGCAGAATGAGCAACGTCGCCGTCCCGGGGCCCATCCTCTGCGACCAGCTGATCAGGTCCATCTGTCCCGGCCACTGGGTCGGCACGGCCTGAAGAAACGGCTGGGTGGTCGGCGCCGCGGTGATGGCGGTATTGGCGTGAGCGGTAGCGGCAAGCAACATCATGCGCGGGCCTCCTTCAATTTCATCGGCCCCAACTTCGACGCGCCGAGATCCCGCACGTCGCGCGGCCCGCGCGGCGTGCGCGCGAGGAAATCAGAATTCTTCGATCCGGCCTTCTCGTCCGCATTCCCAGCCCGCGGCAGCAACGCCCATTGCATCGCGGCCCCGAGCACGACCAGAATCGCCAGCGTGACGCCCTGCGTCTGAGCCGCCGCCGGAATGGATTCGATCCACGGCGGGCGGGCAAAACGCATCGCCGCCAGCCCTCCGCCGACGAGCATCAGCGAACCGAGAAGGCTAAACGTCAGCACCCTTCCTAATTTCGGCCAGACCGCCGCGATCAGTCCACCCGCGGCGAGGCACACGCCGGCAACAGTTGGTAGCGCCGGAGCAGGGTTATCGGGCAAACTCTTCCACAGGCTGCGGATAAGCTCTGTCATCCCCGCCGACGTATCTACAACCGGCAGCGACCACCCGACGCCGAGGCCGAGCCGGTGCCACGCGATGCCCACGCCTGCGGCCGCGAGCATCGTTCCAAGCGCAGCCCCCACCCACATCGTATGAAGCAGGTATCCGGCCAGCCCGAGGACCAGGGCGCCGCCGATGGAGATCGCCATTGCGTCGATCTCCCACCCCATCCAGCGCGGCACGCGCAACCCCAGCCACGCCCCTGCGGCCACGCCGACAAGCGTGAAAATCGACCGGCTGAACCGGGCCCCCGCCACCCAGAGGACGAGTCCCGCCGCCGCGACGGCCAGCGCGACCGCCAAGCCGCGTGGACCGGCTTCCGACGGCAAGCGCGTCAGGAGTTCCTGGAGCATGGGCGCAGTCCTTTCCAATCAACCCTATCGGCAAGAGGCGTAGATTTGCTTGCGTGGAACCGGCACCAGCGGGTGGAAAAGGGACGTGATGCGTAAGGAGTTGCTGGAGGGGGACAGACGTGATGCGTGAGGAGTGATCCGTGAAGCGAATGCCTCGTTTTACGGATCACTCCTCACGCATCACGTCGATTACTCTTCACCCATGACGTCGATCAGACCTCACCCGTCATGTCTTTCCAAGACCTCAACCCCATCCCCGGGTTTCACGACCCCTTCCGTCACCACCTTCGCCACCCAACCGCTTCGGCCGATGATCAATTCCGGCAGCTCCGGGTCCCATTTCTTGAGCTGGCTGCACGGCACGCGGACGTCCGTGATCTCGATGACGCAGCCGGCGGCTCCGCCGACGCGGAGGCGGTCGCCTTTGGCGAGTTTGCGGAGGTCGAGGCCGCGTGTGGTGAAGTTCTCGCCGATGTTGCCGGCGACGACATCGACGCCGGCATCGCGGAGTTCGTCGTAGAGTTCTTCGCTGAAGACGCAAACCGCCCGGTCGACGCCGCCGTGATATTTGAGGTTGCGCTGCTTGTCCCCTTCGACGCCGCTCGCCGTGACGCGTGCGACGAGGATCGGCAGCTTGGGCATGCCGCCCTTGGAGACGTTGAGTTGGGACAGTACGCCGGTCATGGTGTCGAATTATTGTAGTATGCTGCGGGTATGGAAGCAGGAGGTCGGAAAGTCGCTCTGGTTACCGGCGGTGCGAAACGCGTCGGGCGGGCGATCGTCAAGCGGTTGGCCGATGCGGGTTGGCGTGTCGCCTTCACCTACCGCTCCAGCGAAGCCGAGGCAGACAGTCTGCAAGAAAGCTATTGGGACCAGGACAGTCAGAGCTATCAGGTCGTCAGAGTTACAGCTGATCTTGGAGACTTGGCGACGTTTGAGAAATACATCCGAAACGCCGTCGACCAGTTTGGGCGGCTCGACCTTCTGGTGAACAGTGCCTCGGTCTACCGGCCGGACCCGATAACCCACGACCCCGCCTTCGTCCGCGAGACGTTTGCGGTCAACCTCGATGCGCCGCTCCAACTCGTCGATTGGTTCGGGCCCCTGCTTCGGCAACACCACGGCTGCGTCGTCAACCTGGTCGACATCCTCGCCGAGCGGCCTTGGCCGCGGTACGCGACCTATTGCGCGAGCAAGGCGGCCCTCTGGAACGCCACGCTCTCCATGGCGCGAAAGCTCGCCCCGGAGGTAACAGTTAACGGCATCGCCCCCGGCGTGGTGGCGTGGCCGGACGATTACCCCCAATCCGAGCGCGACAAGTATTTGAAACGGGTTCCCCTTCAACGCGCCGGAACGCCGGAAGACGTCGCCAACCTCGTCTATTTTCTCTGCACCGCCGGGACATATTTGACCGGACAAATTATCCGTCTTGACGGCGGGCGATCGATCACGTGAGCCGGCCGGCTCAATCCGCCGACGTCGAACAAATCCTGGGGTATATTCGGGATCCTTCGGAACGCCGAAGCGAATACGCTCAGGAACCTTTGTAAATCAGGAGCAGTGATGAAGCGGTACGTTCCCGCGATGGGGAGGCTCTTCGCCAGCATAATGCGCGACGAGCGCGGTGGCGAGACGCTGGAATACTCGCTCGTCCTCGGCTTTTTCGCCGCCGGGGGCTATGTGGTAGTTCAGTCGGTCGGGGGAAAAGTTGTCAACCTTTGGCAGATGATCGACACGGCTTTTTCACGAATCTGAACAAGGAGCCGGCAGGGCGAACGCATGTAGCGGCTCGTAGGGGCGAACCTTGTGTTCGCCCCTACGCTACGCACACAGCCCGCCGTGAGCGCCGGCGATTTTCGCTTCGCGCCGCTTGGCGTATCATGTCAGGCATGTCTTGGGAAGCTTACCGGTGGACGGCCAAGTCGCCGTCGGAGTTGTATCACGTGCTCGGGCCGCACGGGGTGGATCATCTCGTGCGGCAAGCGCTGGACACCTGCTGGCGCGAGTTGCCCGACGACGGTCGGACGCTCGATAACGCGGTTGTTGCGGCGCGCGAAGTATTCGCCCGCAACGTGAAAGTCTGGAGTCGGATCAAGAAACCCGAGCCCGCCGCCTTCTTCGACAACCTGCTCCCCCGCCCCGCCGACCAGTTCGTCCGTCAGGCGATGGTAACCTGCTGGATGATGATGCCCCGGACCGGCGGGCGCAAAGTCGGCGACGTGACGAAAATTGTCGCGGAAATCTTCGAGCGCAACCTCGCCGCCTGGGAAGCAGATAACGCGACACTCACGGGCAAAAAGGCGAAAAAAGCCCGGCCGAGCCGAATCGCCAAACCACGTCGGGCTACCGGAAAATCCAAGCGTCCGGCAAAAACGAAGCGATCAAAGTAAACCTCTACGGGGTAGACCTGTCGATCTTCATCCGACCGGTGTCGCAGTCGGCCGGGTGCCGCGCTGACAACCGCTTGCGGTTTCGCCGACCGATAAGCGCGTTCGACCTGCGAAACCGCAAGCGGCAGGCGGGTGTGCCTGTCATCCGTAGTTATGTGGGGTTGCCCTGCCAGGTCAGACAGTTTCTTGCGACGCTGCTGGACACCGCGGTCAATTTCTTACAAACTATTGTCGAGCTCGTCGGTCTTGATGGTGGCTTCCCTAGGACGGGGAGCGGGCAAGTGGCTTCGGGATCGGCACGGATGCGATCAGGAAATTCCATTTCGCTCCGGGCCGTTACAGGATCAACACGGGAAGGCATGTGTACCGCAGACGCCGTGCGCCGCGGGTTGCCGTCGTTCTTTTTGAGGAACTTTATGAAGCAATCGAAACTCTCGTTGTCAGGGTTAGGTGTCACGCTGCTGGCCGCCGGGTTTGCCGCGGCCCCGGGCTGTTCGCCGTCGACGGGGGACACCGGCGGGCGCATCGACTCCTACGAAACCACCGACGCCGACCGCCGATCGAACAAGGCCAGCCTCCCCAGCCTGCTCGAATTTGGCGACAAGACCGCCCAGCAGCTCGCCCGCGACCTGGCCGACATCGACCAGATCGAAAAGCGTGACACCCGCGCAGTCCTGGAACTCGGAACGCTCGTCAACAAGACGCGCACTCCCAC